>NZ_LROR01000095.1:0-87062 GCF_001675205.1 Clostridium coskatii
GAAGTTTTGTGTAAATTGTCTGTAGCTCTTAAAACAAAAGAACTTTTAAATAATAAAACACTTGAAAGAGTATTTAATGAAAAATTATCATGGGTACCAACAAACATACTCATAGAAGAATTAAATAATAGGAAAGATTTTCCTATAAAGATAGTCAGGAAGTGATTAGATGCAGATACATTATAAATTTTCAGATTCAGATATTAAGAAGCTTTTAAAAGAAAATTTTGTTATTCTCTATGATACGAGAGAACAGCAAAACAGCCATATATTAGCTTATTTTGATAGTAAGAAGGTGCCATATAAGAGAAAGAAGATTGACGAGGGCGATTATACAGCTATTATAACTAAAAGGGCTGATATGGGCATATATAGAGATTTATATTTTCCTGTAGCTATTGAAAGGAAAAATTCAGTTGACGAGCTTGCAGGAAACCTATCAGAGAAAACGGATACCCATGACGATATAAGGCTCATACGTGAGCTTCAAAGGGCAAAGTACAAACATATCAAGATGTATTTAATAATCGAAGATAAGGACGCTATGGAGCATATAAAGGCAGGTAAATACAGAAGCTTATATCAACCAAAAGCATTTTTAGGACGGCTTTCAAGTATACAAGATTTGTACTTGCATGACACAATTTTTGTTGACAGAAAAGACGCGGGTTTTGAGATATACAGAAAACTTTACTACAGTGTTAGGAATTTCTTAAAAGAATTGGATGCAGATATAAGTCCAGAGGCAGAATGTCAGTAATATGAATACAATACGAACTTTTAAGGAGGAATTATTTTATGGAATGGATACAAATAAGTGAAAAATTACCGCCAGCAGGTACTTGTATAATCGCAACAGTTAAAGACCATTGTAGAAATCAGTTAGAACTTAGATACCCTGTGTGGTATATGGAAAAATGTTATGAGCAAGGATACGCTTTTCACTTTGGTGAAATAGGTAATATATTATTACCAGATATAAGTGAAGTGATTGCTTGGATGCCTATGCCAAAACCATATGAGCAAAGTGATTTATAAGTCACAATTCAACTAAATTTTACATTAGAAAAGAGGTGAGAAGGTGGAACTGCAAGATATTGACTTAAAAGAATTAATAGAAAGAGAAACAGGAGAGCATTTTAATAGACAGGGGTACATAAAGTGCCCCTTCCATAGATTTAAAGAAATATGGAAAGATATTGCAGGGTATGAAGGATATTATCAGGTAAGCAATTCAGGAAAAATAAGAAGCGTAAATAGAATAATTATTTATTCAGATGGCAGAATATTCAGATATAATGGACGGGACTTAAAGACAACTTTAAATAAAGGATATGTTAATGTAAAGCTTAGTAAACACTCAAAAGTCGAAACATTTAAAGTTCACAGACTGGTGGCAGAGGCTTTTATATCTAATCCTTTAAACTTGCCTCAAATAAATCACAAAGACGAAAACAAAACTAATAATAATGTTGATAATTTAGAATGGTGTACAGGCAAATATAATATGAATTATGGCACTGTAATACAAAGAGTTAAGAATAATACCAATCATAAACTTATAGGAGAAAAATTAAAAAACAAAAATGGCAAAAAGCTATATCAATATTCTTTAAAAGGCAAACTCATAAAAATATATCCATCCATACACGAAGCTGTCAGGAATGGTTTTGATAAAGGTGCTATAAATAGATGTATTAAAAAGAAAGTAAAAACACATAAAGGCTTTATATTTAGTCTTCATAAGCTTGTAGGTTAGGGGGGGGTAATATGAATATAGAAAACATTGATTTAAGACAAGTTATAGAAGATGTTACAGGGCAAAAATTCAATAGAGAAAATAAAATATTATCTCCTTTTTCTAATGAAAAAACCCCTTCTTTTGCTATTTATTTTGATAGCAATAATAATAAATGGAAATTTAAAGATTTTTCAAGTGGCAAAAGTGGAGACGCAATAGACTTTATAAGAGAGACAAAAGGGGTCTCATATAACCAAGCTCGGGAGTATTTGGGACTTACAGTTGAAAAAAGTGTTCAAGAGCAGCAGACTGAAAGAGTACAGAGTTTTATAGATTGGCAAATAAAGAAATTTGTATGGAAAGAGAAGCTCATAGGGTTATTTCCTTTTACGAACGATAAGGGCGAAGTTGCATATTTCAAAGCCAAATTCAAGAACGATAAAGGTGAAAAACGGCTTTCTTACTATCATATCGAGGACAGTAAGGTAATTAATAAGCGTGGATGTGATGAACTCCCATATAACCTGTATGAAGCCATACAAGGTATTGAAAATGGAAAAGTAATAATTATATGTGAAGGTGAAAAAGATGTAAATAACCTTAACTCTATGCTTAAAAGAAGTGATTATGTTGCTACCAGTGTTAAAAATGTAAAAGATTTGTCTATGTATGAAAATGCATACTTATACATTTGCGGTGATACCGGAGAAGCCGGAGAAAGATATAAGTGGTCCATATATAAAAAACTATTTAGTTCAGCCAAGTCATTCAAATTTATAAACCTCCTGGGTATAAAATCCATGGGGGACAACAAAGATGTTACAGACTGGTTAGATGCTGGACACGATAAAAGGGATTTACTAAATGCTTTTAATAGGTCATTAGATTTAAAAAATAAATATGAGTTGCAGCAGGATTCTTTAGGAATTTATAAAACTACTTTTAAGGGTGAAGATGAAAAAAGAATATACATGACCAATTTCAATGTGGTTGATGCTACAGCAATACATTATGTTAATGAGGATGTGGAAGGTATAAAGTTATCCATAAAAACATCTTTCGGTAGCATAATTGAAAAGATGGATTATGTGAGTGTGTTTGATGATCCAAAGTCATTTAGAAATTTTCTTGGTTCTATGGACCTTATATTTAAGGGAAAAGTTGATGATTTAATGACCTTAAAGGCATGGATAAACAAATATTTTGCTCTTGAAAAATCGAAAGTTTATTCAGGTACTAGATTTGTACTTGAAGATGGTGAGATTAAACTTGTCACAAAAGATGGGATGATTTCAAATAAAGGTGTAGATCCAAAGATAAAGAGTGATGGCGGCACAACTATTAAGATTATAGACATAAAACCTATAGAAAAGAAAGAATTACAGGAACTTATGAAATGTTTATTTGAGTTTGTACCTAAAAAAATAAGCTATTCCATTATAGGTACAATAATTAATAATTTTGCAGTGGCTCAAGCTATGGAGCTAGGAATTAATTTTCATCACCTTTTATTAGCTGGAGAAAGTGGAGGAGGTAAAAGTACAACATTAGAAAATGTGATTGCTGCTATCTTAAATTACCCGAAGGATGATATTAAGTCAATAGGGTTAACAACGCCGTTTGCTATGGAAAAAGCATTAAGTGAAGGAAATTATTCAATTCTATTTGAAGAATTTAAACCAAGTGAAATGAATGAGTATAAAAAGAAAATGATTAGCGAAATTTTAAGAAATAGCTATGATAGGCACACTATTGATAAGGGTAATAGAAACTTAAAAAGTAATACAGTATTTGCTCTTACAAGACCTATAATACTGGCTGGTGAACAAACTTTTGTCAATAATGAAAAAGCACTTAATGAAAGATCATGTATTGTTTACTTTTCTAAAGGTGAAAGGACTAAAGAACATACTACTGCTATGAATTGGATAATAGATCATCAAGATATTTTAAATAAACTAGGTAGGAGCTTGATTGATATAGTCTTGAATATGTCAGTAGAAGAATATAAAAATCTTAGAGATATTGAGGCTAATAAGATTGAGGGGTTAAAAGATAGGCCATTAAATACTGCAATTAATATCTGCACTGGAATTGCTATATTGGATAAGTTACTTAGTAAATTTAGTTTAGATCTTATACAAGAATATGAAACTTCAGTAGTAGAAAATATTAAAAATGAAATTTTGGACAATGGGGAGGAATCATCTTCTGAAGTTGAACAAATATTGAAACTTTACGACCAGATTGTTGGTGATGATAGGGTAAGTGATGAATATTTAAAATGTGCTGTATATCGTCATGAAGGTAATATATACATTAGAACTAGCGAAATGTACAACCAGATATTTTCATACATGAAGGACATTGGAGATAAAAAGCCAATGATGGAGCTAAAGGATTTTAAGAAGCAGGCTAAAATGGCAGGATATTTATTAAAACCGTCAGGAAAGGTGGTAAAAGTAAATAAGAAAACCACAAAATTTGATTTATATGATATTAAAAAAATTAAGAAGTTAGGACTTGAGGCAATAGCTCCGCCGGATATTTTTGAGGATGAGTGGGAGAAAGATGAACAGAAAGTCGTATTTCCGGACAAGTTTAATAAAAACAAGTAGGTTACTAAAAATGCAAAAAGGTAACCAAAGGTAACCAAAAAAGTAACCGCTGAAAATGTTGGTATATCTGGCGTGGCTGTATATATATATATATGAGTTACTAAGTTACATAAACATATATATATACACGCGAGTGTACATGCACTTACGTATAAAGTTCTGTCCATATGTATTTCAAAAAGGTAACCTTTAAAAAAATGCTCTTAAAGCTAGATATACCAATACTTAAAAGGTTACTAAAAAGTAGTAACCAAAAAGGTAACCTGATAGAAAAGAGGTGTTTGCTATAAAATATTACAAAGGTGTGGAATCAAATTTATATAATTATAAAGCAATAAAAGCAGAAATTAAGAATATAGATTTAGAATTACAAGAGTTGGATAATGAAGGTGCAGGATGTAAGGCTATAGGATATGAAGAGAAGTCGGCTCCTACAAATAAATTTAATAGTGCAGTTGAGAATGAGGCATTGAAGCCAGAACAATTGAGGGTGAGGAGGCATAAACTTAAGGTCCAATTGGAGAAGATAGATAATGCACTAGAGACTTTGTCTGATGATGAAATGAATTTAGTAGATCTAAGATATTTCAAGAAGCTACAGTTTAAAGTTATAGCACAAATAATTGATAGGAATGAAGTATACTGTGTTTGTTTGAAAAGTAAAATAATAAAGAAGTTGATACCTCTTATATATGTATAATAAAAATTATATAAAAATATTAGATTTATATAAGATATATATAATGTAGTCTGTGATATTATAGTATCATAGAAATTTACAAGAAAGACACTTAGATTAAGTTCTGAGTGTTTTTTATTATGCTTAAATTTAGACTTTAATAGTTATACACAATATATTGTACATAATGTGGATAACTTATACTATATATTGAATACTAAAATTTAAAAGGAAGTGAATAAATTGAATCGAATCTATAAGAAAAATGAATATATAATAATTCCAGTATATAGTGAGTACCTGATTATAAATACAAATAAAGTATTTAAAGAAGGATGCATACATGTAAAAAATATGGGTATTGCCAGAATGCTTATAGATTTGTGTTTAGAGAAAAAACTTCCTAAGAATCCTCATTTTGCGGAAAATTTAATTAGAATTTCTATTGATAAAGAGTATATAAAGAAACTGCAGGACTTTAAGATTAAAGAATGTATTAACTATAAAGAGCTTATGGATGCACATAGTTATAAAAGACATAAAAGTGCTTTAAGACAGGTGAGATAATGGATAAGAAAATTCGAAACTGGGAAAAAGGAACTGCAGCACCAATACCAAAAAATAAATATCAAAGGTTTAAAGAGAAATTAGTTGAGTATAGTAAAAGATATGCCGAAAGAAATTTAATGCTATTTATATTGGCCAGAGCAACTGGGTATAGAATGCAGGATCTGGTCACACTTACAATTGGACAAATAAAAGATGCGTTAGAAGATGGTTATTTTTTAATTCAAGAGCATAAGCAATATAACCAGTGGGTATCAAATTTACATAGGTATCCAAATAAAAAGAAACCCGATAAGAGAAAAGTTTATATAGGTAATAATTTAGAAAGATATTTAAGTAACTATGTTAAAGGTAAAAAAAGGCTTGAATATGCTTTTCCTTCTAATAAATCTAAAAATGGATTGGAGCCAATAAAACAAAAATCATTTAGTGCGATTTTAACAAGAGTAGGGCAGAGCATAGGTCTTAAAAATATAAGTGGACATAGTCCACGTAAAACTTACGCCACCATAATATATGAAGAGTCAGGTGGAGATTTAGAAAAAGTAAGAATTGCATTAAATCACCAGTCAGTAGAGGAAACAAAAAGGTATTTGGGTATAAAAGAAAAGATGAAAGAGGATGCAGCAAAAATTGCTGATGAAGATATATAATGCGTAAAAAATAAAATGGTGCTTATTTAAAGTAAAATGAAAAAATCTTACCAATATATGCACCTAAAAAAAGATATCAGTAATCCTCCCTGTTATTACGTATTCTAAAAAATTCCAATAGATCATAAAAACCTAGTAATATCAATGGGTTAACAGTGATTTAACTTTTTGTTGGAAAAATAACCCTGAGGGTTGGTCAAAAAAGGGGTTTGATTCAACTCAATTAGGTGGTGCTAACGCGTTATAGGTACAATGCTTAACGTAACATCTACTACAATAAAAACATTGCAATTACTACAATGAAAACTGACTGGGTAGTCGACACAACTTTTAGTAAAAAAAATCTACGTTTATTTTATTAAGATACAAATATTTACACATAACGAAATTAAGCCATTTGTTGAGTAAAAAAATAAGTAAAATAATTAAAGTAAATATATTGACAAACAATACCGTTTAAATTACTATATAAGTATAGTAATTATTGAAGGACGGTGTTTTTTATGATATTAGGATATGCTCGTGTAAGTACAGTAGAGCAAAATTTAGATAGACAACTAGATGCTTTAACTAAAGCAGGTGCAGAGGAAATAATACAAGAGAAAATAACTGGTACAAAAGCAGATAGACCAGAGTTAAATAGATTATTAGAT
Organism: Clostridium coskatii; assembly: GCF_001675205.1. Taxonomy (NCBI): domain Bacteria; kingdom Bacillati; phylum Bacillota; class Clostridia; order Eubacteriales; family Clostridiaceae; genus Clostridium; species Clostridium coskatii. Next base: position 6,912 of record NZ_LROR01000095.1, read on the forward strand.
AAATTAAGGCCAAATGACGTTGTGTTAGTTATGGATCTTACTAGGCTAAGTAGAAGTACTAAGGATTTATTCAATTTGGTTGAACAAATAGAGAAAAAAGGTGCTAATATAAAAAGCTTAAAGGAAAGTTGGTTAGATACTACCACACCACAGGGGAAATTAATGTTTACTTTCATGGCTGGAATAAGCCAATTTGAAAGAGACTTAATTAGCCAAAGAACTAGAGAAGGATTAGAGGCAGCAAGAGCTAGGGGAAGAAAGGGTGGTAGAAGACCGAAATTAGATCAGGCTAAGAAAAAAGCTATATATGATTTGTATAGCCAAAAGAAAACTCCACTAAAGGATATATGTGATATGTTTGGTATAACAAAACCAACATTGTATAAAGCAGTTGATGAAATGAGTAAAAAAGCTAGTGCTTAATTCTAGCTTTTTTATTTTGCTTAAAAAGGAGTGATGATATATGACAAAACAAAGAAATCCCAACAGGAGTAAGGCTTTTGAAATATATAAAAAATATAAAGGAAATATTACTAATAAAGAGATAGCTGCTCTACTAAAGGAGGATAAGAGAACTATAGCAGCGTGGAAGTGCCGAGATAAATGGAAAGAAAAAATAAAAAAGAAAGTAGGTGCTCCTACTGGAAATAAAAATGCTATTGGCAACAGTGGAGGTGCTCCATTAGGTAATGTTAATAGGTTTACCTATGGCAATTATAGTAAAAGAATTCCTCTTGCAGTAAAAAACATAATGGAAGAACTAGATGAGGAAGATCCACTTGAAAAGTTATGGAGAAGTATTTGTTTGCAAGAGGCTAGAGTAATTTATATGCAAAAAATAATGCATGTAAAAAATAAAAATGATATTAATAAGGAACTTAAAAGAGAAAAAGAATCTAGTGGGACAAATTCTGATGGTTGGGAAAAGGAATATGAAATTCAATTTGCAGGTGATAGAGAGGCTACTTTAATAAATACTCAATCTAATGCACTTAATACATTAGAAAAGCTTATAAAACGATATGATGATATGCTTCATGCAAATTGGAATTTGGCAACTGAAGAGCAGAAAATAAGAATAGAAAAAATTAGGGCAGATGTTGATAAGGTTAAAAACCCTGATAAAGATAAGCCAATAAAAATAATAATAAAACGAAAGGGCGAGGAATAATGGCTGTAGAAAAGGAAGTCAATCCTCACTTTGAAGATTTTATTTTTAATTGGGATTATAAGTTTTATTTTTTAGTTGGTGGCTATGGATCATCAAAGAGCTACCATGTGGCATTAAAATTAATACTTAAATTACTGCAGGAGAAAAGAACTGCACTTGTGGTTAGAGAAGTATTTGATACTATACGAGACAGCTGCTATTCGCTCCTTGAAGAAATAATAACTGATATGGGACTAGATGATAAAATAAAGTGCGTAACATCACCAATGCAGGTTAAGTTCCCTAATGGCTCTAAGATAATATTCAAGGGCATGGATAAACCTTCAAAACTTAAATCTATAAATAATGTTTCTATAGTATGGATAGAGGAATGCTCAGAGGTTAAATATGCCGGATTTAAGGAACTTTTAGGACGTTTAAGGCATCCAAGCCTATCATTGCATATGATACTTTCAACTAACCCTGTAAGTAAGGATAATTGGGCATATAAGCACTTTTTCAGAAATGACAAAAAGAAAATATTCATACTTGATGATGAAGAACTTTATAAAAAAGGAATAGTCATAAGAAACAACACATATTATCATCATTCAACTGCTGATGATAATTTATTTTTGCCCCAAAGTTATACAGAGCAGCTTGATGAACTAAAAACTTATGATCCTGATTTGTATAGAATAGCACGTAAAGGCAAATTTGGTGTAAATGGAAGGAGAGTACTTCCACAGTTTGAAGTTGCTCCACATTATGCAGTACTCCAGTCTATAGGCAATATAAAGAATTCAATTAAAAGAGTTGGCATGGACTTTGGTTTTGAAACTTCATATAACGCTATTGTAAGAATGTGCATTGATGATGATAACAAAATACTTTATATCTATTGGGAATATTACAAAAATCAAATGACAGATGATAAGACCGCCATTGAAATAGCTGAATTTAAAAATACTCAAGAGCTTATTTATTCTGATTGTGCAGAGCCAAAGACTATAAAATATTATAAGCAGCAAGGCTTTAATATGCGTGGCGCTAAGAAGTTTCAAGGTTCAAGGCTTCAAAATACTAAAAAAGTAAAGAGGTTCAAGAAGATAATATGTTCTGATAACTGTACTAATACCATAGAAGAATTGAAAGATCTGACTTATGCAGTGGATAAAAATGAAGAAATCATAGAGGATGAATTTAATATTGATCCACATACATTTTCAGCTATATGGTATGGATTAGATGGATATGAGGTTGCTGATATTAAAGAACAAAAGTATGCAGACAGTGTCTACAATAAAGGAAATGGAACTATTAAACTTAACCAACAAAGGAAAGGGGGTGCTGTATTCTAGTGATAAATGATGTAAGGGAAACATTACTGCAATTACCACCTATAGAAAAAAAGGAAAGAAGAAGGGCTCTCAAGGATTATATTTTTTATAAAGGTAAATGTATAAACAAGAAACTTGCCAAAGCTGATAAAGTGTTCTTAGGTCAAAGTTGGGAAAACAATGATAATGTAGACTATGAGCCAACGGAAGACATAAGAAATAAAGTTAAGCCATTACTTAAAAAGCAAGCTAGATTTATGTTTGGTGTACAACCTATAATAACAATTAAACCAGATAATACTAAAGATACAGATAGTTGCGAAGAATTAAGAAAATTTATTGATGATATACTTGAGGACAATAAGTTCTGGAAAAATACAAGAAAGGCTTTTCTTATGAGTACTATAAAGAAAAGGGTGCTTTTAAGGCTGGAAATTAATCCAGGAACTCCAATATCAATTAAGTATGAGAACATAGAAGATTTCTCTTATAAAGAAAAAAACGGTGATCTGCTTCAGGTGAGTTTCTTTCAAGAAGATGATGACAATGTGTTCCAGCAGGATGATACTAAAAAGATTTATTATATTCATACTTATTACTATGATAGAGAGAATGAGAATTCACCGGTTCAAGCATATTATAAAAAGCAAACTTATTCAGGAAATGATTTAAGCAGTCCCACTGAAGAAATTACCCAGAATACAGGTTTCGATACTATTCCATGCTGGCTTATAAAAAATGGTGGAGAACTTAATGATGATTTTGGTGAAAGTGACCTTGAAGATCTAAAGGGACCGCAAACTTTATATAATAAAAAGAATTCTGATTATGCAGATGCATTAAGATTTCAAATGTTTGGTGCAGAGGCTGTTATTGATGGTAATGAAGATGACGTAAATAAATTAACTATAGCCCCTAATGCATTACATGCTATAAAAACAGAAAATACGGCTAATGAAAATGGTAAGCAGGCAATCATCCAGAGACTTGAATATAATATGGGCAATGCTGAAGCAGCAAATAATTATCTTGATAGAATTGATAAAGACATGAGAGATATTTTAGACATGCCCAATATTAAGGATTTAAGCAATATTCCAAGTGCAAAAGCTATGAAGTATATGTATAATGACTTAATTGCAAGATGCGAAGAAAAATGGAGTGATTGGGAACCAGTTTTTAAAAATCTGATAAGTTTTATAATTAAGTCTGCTAAATATAGCTATAATGCTGCTTTTAAAGATGAGTGGCTAAGTATTTCTTATACCATTTTATTTAAACATAATTATCCTATACCTGATGATATAGACGATAAGAAGAAGACTGCAATAGAAGAGGTTCAAGCCAATGTAAGAAGTCACAAGGATTATATTAAAACCTATGGTGATGTTGAAGATGTAGAGGGAGAATATACACAGATAATTCAGGAAATAAGCGATATAACTGCAGCTGAAAATGACCAAATGCAGTCAATTCAGGATGGTAATTTAAATGAATGAGTACCAAAGGTTAATTAAAGAAGCAAGGGAAAACAGAGATAAGCTCACAATAAATCAGTTTAGACAAATTAGAGATTTATATAAAGAAGCTGCTAAAGATTTGAAAATCAAAGCGAATAAGGCCAGAAAAGGAAGCTTAACAGAGAGATGGTTAAAGGATTATAGTAAAGCTGTAAGAGCAAAAGTTAAAGAAATAAATAAAATGTTAAAATCTATTATTGAAGAAAACGTGAAAAGTAGCGCTGAATATGCAACCGCAATACAACTAGATTTCTTTGACCAGATTAATATGAGATATGGATTAGGAATGAGTAAATCATTCACGAATATGTTTTCTCAAGTACCTAGTGATGTAGTGAAGGAACTTGTTAAAGGCAACATATACAAAGATGGCAGAGGACTTTCAAGGAGAATTTGGTTTAATGATACTAAGGTTAATGGTGATATTGATTATATAATTCAAAAAGGCATTGCAGAAAAGAAAAGTGCATATGAATTAGCTCAGGATCTTCAGACATATGTAAATCCGGATGCACAAAAAGATTGGAATTGGAAAAAAGTTTATCCAGGTACTTCAAAAACAATTGATTATTGTGCTCAGAGACTTGCAAGGACTTCAATAAGTCATGCATATACTTTAGCAATGCTTAGAAGCTGTGAAAGAAACCCATTTACAACAAAGATTAAATGGCATAGTGTATTTGCAGCAGGCAGAACATGTTCTTTATGTAAAGATAGGGATGGAAGAGTCTATTCACTTAAAGATTGTCCTATGGATCATCCAAATGGACTGTGTTATCAGGAACCCTTACTTGATGATAGTTTAGAAAATATAGGTTCTAGATTGAGAAATTGGGTTAATGGAAGTTCAGATAGTGTGGTAGATAATTGGTACAAAGAATATGGTGATTATTTTAGTTCGTAGGAGGTATTATGAAAAACAGTTTGAAAGAAGCATTAAAAATGCCAGAAATAAAATGTGATTCCTGTGGAAAGTCGTTTAAAATCAAAAAGCTTAAAACAAAGTGGATAAATGATAATGTTCAGAGAGTTTTCTTTACTTGTCCATACTGTAAACATGAATATACCTCTTTTTATAAAGATGACAGAATTAGAAAAAATCTAAAAGAAATAGAAAAATTACAAAAGAAGTATGATGAAATAGTTAAGGAGGATAAAGAAATAATGCAGGAACTTAGAGAAAAATATGATTTATAGTAAACAAAACGGTAAAAGATAAATAAAAATTTATTTTGAAATCTTTACCGAGTATATTTACTAAAGAATGGTTTAAGTGCGTATGCTATATAATTATTAAATTCAAGTAAATAAAACAGTCGTTTATTTTACTTGAAATAGGGAGCGTTTGTTATGGAAAACTATATAATATGGCTTGATAGTGGTGAGTGTATAGAGGGCACTGCGACTAAAAATGAATGCTTAAGATTAAAAGAAGCTTATTGTAATTTTAAAAATGGCAAAACAAATGAGAGTTATAAATGTTATGAGATTAAAGATGATGATGGTACTGCATGGGTAGATTTTAATAAAGTACAAGCAATAGCAATTAATAAGAATATTAAAAATAAAGAGGTAGGATTTAAGTCTTAGAAATAAGGCTTTTTATTTTTGTAAGAAATGAGGTGATGTTAATGCCCAAAGATTTATCTGCAAAAGTAGATATTACAGGGACTGACGCATTCAATGGCTTTACAAATATTTTGAAAGAAGTCATGGAAGATAAAAGAGTTCCTGATGAAGTAAAACATGAAATCATGGATAAAATTAATAATTTGATAAATAAAAAGGAGGACAAAAGTAATGCCAAAATTAAATGAGATTATAGGAGAAGAGGCTTTTAAAGCACTTCCAGAGGAAACTAGAAATAAATATAAAGATACTGATTTTGTGGACAGTACTGGTTATGTTGAAAAATCTAAACTTGATACTGCAAATAATTCTATCAAGGATTATAAAAAACAGTTAAAAGATAGGGATACACAGCTTGAAACTTTAACAGAGAAAGCTAAAGGCAATGAGGATCTTACAACTGAGATTAAGAGGCTTAAAGAGGAAAATGAAACTGCTACTAAAGATTATGAAGCTAAACTTACCAAAATTAAGCTTGATACAGCAGTTAAAGAAGCTTTAAAGCAATCTAAAGTTAAAGATATTGAACTAGCAATGAAACTTATTAACTATGACAATATAAAGCTTTCAGATGATGGAAAAGTAGTTGGTATTAATGAACAAATTGAGCCTATGAAAAAAGAGAGAGAGTATCTTTTTGAAAAAGAAGTACCTGGTACCGGACACTTTGAAACGGGTGGTGCTAAAGACAGGCAGCCAACAATTACACATCTTGGGGAAAGACTTGCAAAACAAAAGGCTGCAGCCATGACCAATACTGAAGAACAAAATAAATTTTTTAAGTAGGAGGTTTTAAGAATGAGACAAAGTACAACCACAATTGGAAGTTCGCAAGTAAATATATTAAAATACAGTCAATATTTTTTGAATGAGGATCTTAAAGTCGCAAAAACAGCAACTACTCTAAACGCTAATGGTATTTTACCAGCAGGAACAATTATTGATTCTACAGGAAAAGTTGTAAATGATGGCACTGCATATGGAATTGTCTATGAAGATGTAAATTTTAATAATTCAATGGGTACTGAAGTGGTTCCAGTAACTATATTTGGATTCGTTGATACGTCCAAATTACCAGTTTCACCAGCAGATGCAGCTAAAACAGCATTAAACATGATTAAATTTTTATAGGGGAGGAATATAAATGACTTTAGAAGAATTTATAAATTCGCAAGAAATAGCGTTATACATTCAAAACTTACCACCACAAACTACAATTGATAAAGTTTTATTTCCAGCAACCAAGCAGTTAGGTACTGAAATAGAATTAGCAAAAGGATCTAAGAAAAAACCTGTGGCACTTAGACTATCTGCTTTTGATGTAGCTGTTAAATCAAGAGCATTAAATGCAAGTTTAAATCTAGAGAAAAAGGAAATGCCATTCTTTAAGGAATCAGTTTTAATAAAAGAAAAAGATAGGCAAATGTTAATGCTTGCAATGCAATCTAATAATCAAAATTTAGTAGAACAGCTTACATCACAAGTTTATAATAATTATCAAAATTTAGTTGATGGTGCAGAGGTTCAAATGAGGAGAATGAGAGCGCAGTTGTTGCAAACTGGTGAAGTTAATATAACAACATCAGATGGAGATATAGTTGTTGATTATAATATTCCAGCTAATCATAAAGAAGTTTTGACTGGAACTGCTACTTGGGATAATCCTGCTGCTGATATTGTAGGTGATTTAATAAGATGGTCAAAAGTATTAACTGATGATGGATATGGCAAGCCTACAAGAATCTTATTTACAGATACAGTGCTAGGTTATATTAAAGGTAATACAGCTATAAAAAATGAATTAATGGCAAGAAATCTTGGAGCTGTAATTGTTACAGATACAGATATAATTAATTATTTAAATACCAAACTTAATTTATCTGTAGGGTTATTAAACGGAACGTTTATAGCAGAGGATGGTTCAACAAAAAGCTATTATAATGATACTGAGGTTACTTTAATTCCAGATGGTTCTTTGGGAAATACAGTTTATGGCACAACTCCTGAAGAAGCCGATAAGATTTATGGTACAGGTAAACTTGATACTTCAATAGTTAATACAGGTGTTGCTATAACAACCAAAGTACAAGAAGATCCAGTAACAGTTGAAACAAAAGTATCACAATTAGGCATACCTTCATTTGATAGAGCAGATGAATGTTTCTTTGCAACTATAAAATAGAGTGAGTTATTCTCTCTATTATTTTTTTAGAAAGGATTGATATAAATGGCAGCAGCTAAGGAAAAAGAAAATATGATTGAGGTAACTGCAAAGGTTAATATGAAATATGATACTGACATTAAAAAAGTTGGAGAAAAGCTAAAGATAAGAGAATCTGATTTAAAAGAATTGCAGGATAAGGGATATATAAGTTATACTCCACCAGTTCAAACACAACAGCCTGGGCAGGGAAATGGCCAACAAACTCCTCCTCCTGCTGATAAGTAAGCAGGTGAAATTATGGCTACTGATTTAGAAATATTAAAATTTAATCTTCAAGAGAAGGAGTATTCCTATTTTGATGATGAAGATCTGCAGCTTTTGTTAGATAAAAACAGTGGAGATGTACAAGCAGCAAGCTATGAAGGCTGCTTAAAGAAAGCAGTAGCAGATGATGCATTGATAATATCAGGAATAACGTTAAAAAGTAACAGAGAATATTGGTTAGGGCTTGCAAAGCAGTTCAAGCCAGTTACTTCTTATAATACAAGCATGAAAAGGGCTGATGGACAATGAGATGGAATGAAACTAGGAAGCAGAGAATAAGAAGGCAGCTTGTAAGAAAAATAACTCCTTTTATGAAAGAAGTAAAAATTTTAAGGCAGGATGATAATGTTTTTAAAGAAAAAAGTGATGATGACTATGTTTGTACAGTAAAAGGATACTATCATACAGGAAGTACTTCCATTAATTTAGTTAATGATAGTTCAGATGCTGCAAATCTTAATAGAAATTATCAGGACAGATTTTTGCTTATAGTTGATGATGAAGTTAATAAGATAGAGGAGCATGATTATTTTAAATTGGATGCCGTAATGTATGAAATAATTGATAAAGGCAATATAGAAGATATTGTTTGGGATACTTATCTGAAAAGGATGGAGTGAGCCATATGTCTGGATTTAAATTTGATGCTACTGATTTACTAAGAAAAATTGCTAAAAATGGAGAAGTAAACAATAGAATGAGATCAGCTGTAGGAGTTTATTGTGATAGTGCAGGAAAAAAGATGGAAGGCTATGCTAAAAATAATGCTCCTTGGAAAAATAGGACTGGCAATGCAAGACAAACTATAAAAGGTGGATTTAAATGGGAAGATGAAAGTAAGTGTAGTGCTTATGTTGCCGGAAATATGGAGTATTCTCCATACCTTGAACTAGCTCATGCAAAAGGAAAAAGTACAGATAATGAAGTTGGAATGGAGGTAAGTCCTTCTTTTGCCCAGTTAGAACTGGGAAATGAGGGTAAATATGCTATTCTTAGACCAACAGTAAGAAAACTTACACCGGAAGTTATAACTGGAATGGCTAATTTACTTGGAAAGTAGGTGCTTTTATGCCAGAAATTAACTTTAAGTATGCAGTCCCGGGAGATATACTGGAAGATTATATAAATGGAACATATATACCACGTACCGTATGGGAACGTGTTTTTTTATTTCTAAAGAGTAAAGGCATAGATGTATATAGTCCAAGTCAACACAAAGGAAAATGTACATCTTCTTATACAGTAGTAAAAAATACAGGTACTACAGGATTTCAAGGTAGCAATCAAATAGGTTCACAAACTTTGGATGTTATTGTTTATTGCCCTAGAAGTAATTATTCAGACATGGAACCTTATACAGTACAGATACAAAACTTTTTAAGTGAATTAAAAGAATATATAAGACCTACAGGAAATATCATGCCTGTCATTTTAGATGATAGTGTGAATGGATATACACAATCAATAGAATATCAAACATTTCAAAGACTAAGGAGGTAGATAATTAATGTCAGGAACTGAAATTCAAGGTATGCCAATAGCAAACATAGCATTAGCAGAGATCATTAATGAAGATACTGGACAGACTTACTATTTTGATACTGCTGAAAAAGCTGATGTAAAACCTGATTTAAGCAAAGGTAAAGAAGATATACTTAGAGTTAAAAATAGAATAATTGCAATGAATCGAACTGAAGACATTTGCATTGGATATAACGTAAAACTAACTGATAATACTTTTCCACCAGAGCTAATGTGTTTAGTAGATGGTGGAACTATGACAAGCAGTGGCTATGAAGGTCCTGAAATTGGAGTTGCAGTAAACAAAGTACCATTTACATTAAATTTATATTCAGAAGAGAAAGACTATGATTCTTCAACTATTCAATATGTTAAATTTAGTTTTAGACATAATAAAGGTACGCCAGTGGAATTTAAATTTGAAGATGGAAAGTTTTATGTACCAGAGTTTGAAAGTACAAGTAGACCTAAGAAGGGAGAAAAGCCAATATATATATCATATGTAAGCAGTTTGCCTAATTCATCAAGTTCTTCTACAGGAGGAACAACTCCTACTACAGTAACAGTACCAAGTCCTCCAGCTCCAACGAGTCCTGATTCGACTACAGGTACCCCAGGAGTTACTGTAGGAACTGACTGCAGGGTAACATGGATTTTTGCTGATGCTGTGAATGATGCAGATGTGACAGCTGCCAATTTTAAAGTCACTAAAAAATCAGATGGTTCAGTAGTTTCGGGCAGTGTAACAATGGATACAGCTAAGAAAGTAATAACTTTTGTACCAACTTCAATAGTTGCAGGGGTAACATATGAGGCCACTGCATCAGCTATAAGAAAAGCTGATGGAACTGGAAATACAACAGCTGTAACAGTTGAATTTACTACAGCATAGGAGGGAATTTAAATGGATGAATTAAAAGTAACAAGTATTGAAGAATTAAAAAATATGTCTACAGAAATAATAGAGTTAAGTTCTTTTTCAGGGACTAAGCCTTTTTGTGCAAGAGTAAAAAGGCTTTCAATTTTAGGATTATGTCAAAGTGGACAAATACCTAACCAGCTTTTAGGTGTAGCTAGAAGGCTTTTTTATCAGGATAAGATAGATCAAATAGATCTAAAAGAGTATGGAAAAGTCATTGATATAATTTGTGAAAATACATTAGTAGAGCCAAGTATAAAGCAACTTAAAGAGATAAATTTAGAATTGACTGATACACAGAGATTTGAATTATGGGCATATAGCCAGCAGGGGGTAGAGGGTTTAAAATCCTTTCGTACAGCATCAAAGGATAATCTCAATAATAGCAATGGCAAGGACATACAAAATAAGGCCAAGTCAAATTTTAAACATAGAAAATAGTTATGATGCATTTTGTTTTGATGAAGCATGTTCCTATATTTTAAGTGAGCTGTCGGCTGAAAAGCCTAAAACTCCTAAATGGAAAGATGAAGAAAAACATATTAGCAATGACAATAAATCTACTATAGAGTGGATGATGAAGCATAATAAGCCACTTTAAAACGACTATATCCCTTATAATATGAACAAATTATTAAGAATATATGATATAATATAGTATATTATACAAATAAAGTATTATTTGGCATAAGGAGCACTATTATGTGGATAGCTTATACTATTGGACTTGTATTTTTAATAATGTTAGTAAAATCTATGATAATTAAACCTATATTATTTAAAGAAAAGTGGCAGGCTGGAGTAGGGTATGGCCTTCCTGCTATTTTGTGTTTCCTATTATTTTTTATGCTTGCTTATTCAGATTACAGTTCTGAACAAGCGTATTTTAAAGATCAGAAAGATAGATATACTGCATCAAGTTGGCATCCACCAACAGTGAGTGGAAGTGTAACTCCTTCAAATCCTACAAGTGGTCAATATGTAAGTATACCAATTTCTCAGGACAAGAATTTACAGGACGGACTTGTGAATTTACAAAATGATTTGAGTACATTGGAGAAAGATGTTGCTACGAAAACATTAAGTACATCATCAGCTAGTGATGATTCTAAAAAACAGCCTTACATAGATAATAATGGGAAACCTGCTATTATAGGTGATACAGATAGTAAAATATATCATTTGCCAGGTGATCCATATTATGCTAAGGAAATGCAAAAGTTAAGTAATAATGTCTATTTTAGGACGATAGAAGAAGCAGAGGCAGCTGGATATAGGGCGATTAAAAGCTGAAATAGTTTAATAGAGTATAAGGAAGAAGAATCACTTAATTGTGATTCTTTTTTTGTACTCAAAATTAAGGGGGGAGGTGAGTATTTGGCAATAAATGCAGGATCTGTAGTTGCTTTTATGGAATTAGATACTTCAAGATTTACAAGTGGTTTAAGCAGTGCAGGAGAGCAGATGAAACAGTTTATGAATTCTAATAATTCTGCAGAGAGTAGAATTCAAAGTCTTGGAGGTGCAATGCAAAGTGTTGGTTCTGTTGCAACTAAGGCTGTAACACTTCCTCTAGTTGGAGTTGGAACTGCAGCAGTGAAAACCAGTATGGATTTTGAAGCTCGAATGTCTAAAGTTAAGGCTATTTCAGGTGCTACAGGGGATGAGTTTCAAAAATTAAGAGATCAAGCAATTCAGCTGGGGGCGGATACGTCTTTTAGTGCTTCAGGTGCTGCTGAGGGTATGGAAAATTTAGCTTCTGCTGGCTTTAAAAACAATGAGATAATGAGTGCAATGCCCGGAATGTTAAGTCTTGCGGCTGCAGGAGGTGTTGATATAGGGACGGCTTCAGATATAGCAAGTAGTTCTTTAAGAGGATTTGGAATGGAAGCTGATAAAACAACGCATGTTGCAGATGTATTAGCAAAAGTAGCTGGAGATACAAATGCTGAAATTACGGATACAGGGGAAGCTATGAAATACATAGCTCCAGTTGCACATTCACTGGGAATTTCTTTTGAAGACACAAGTGCAGCAATAGGACTACTGAGTAATGCAGGTATAAAAGGAAGTCAGGCAGGTACTACATTAAGAAGTGCATTAACTAATCTTGCAAGTCCGACTAAAGCAGCATCAAAAGTAATGAAACAGCTGGGAATGAATTTTTTTGATGCAAATGGAAAAATGATTCCACTTGGACAAGTTATACAACAGCTTCAGGATAAGACAAAAGGACTTACCCAGCAACAAAAAGCAAGTGTTATGGAAACTTTGTTTGGTAAAGAAGCTATGTCTGGTATGTTAGCTTTAGTAGATCAAGGACCCCAGAAATTTAATAATCTTACAAAGGAGTTAAAAAATTGTGACGGTGCATCTAAAGAAATGGCAGATACAATGCAAGATAACTTAAAAGGATCTATAGAGGCAATGAAAGGAAGCTTGGAAACAGCAGGAATAAGGATAGGAGATGTTTTAGCTCCTGGAATAAAAAAAGCTGCTAATTTTATATCTGCTTTGGTCAATGCATTTTCTAGTTTGCCAAGGCCAATTCAAACTATTATTGTTTATGCCGGAGTCATGGCTGCTGCGTTTGGACCTGTTATGATTGTGTTTGGCAAAATAATAACATCAACTTCAACAGTTATAGGGGCGTTTTCAAAATTTGGACCAGCAATCACTAAAGTAATAGGAGTTTTTCCTAAACTAATAACCGGTATTTCAAAAGTAGGAACAGCATTTGGAGGATTGAAAAAAGCTGCAAGTATATTTACCGCATTACCTGGATTGGTTACTCCACCTGTAGTAATAACCATAGGAATTATAGCTGGTTTAGGATTGATAGTTTATGAAGTTATAAAGCATTGGGACGCATGTAAAAAATATGCAGCTGCTTTTGGAAAAGCTATAAAAGATATATTTGCATCCGTTGGTGACTTTTTCTCTAAATCTATAAAAGGATGGGAGATTGCTTTTGATGAATTTAGAGATTTCCTTTCCAAATCAGCACAGGGATGGAAAATGATATTTAAAAACTTAGGTGCAGATATGAAAGCTATAGGTAAATTTATTTTTGAAGGTTTATTTAATGGCATAAGCAGTGTGGCCGGCAAAATAAAAGATAAAGTGGCATCTATAGCAAGTTCTATAAAAAATACGTTTAAATCAGATCTAGGTATACATTCACCGTCAACATTTTTTACTGGATATGGTATTAATACAGGACAAGGATATATAAATGGGTTAGATAAGATGCAGAGTCCTATTAAAAATAGACTTGCAAGATTAGCAAATGGTATTAAAAGTTTAGGCAGTGTAAGACCTAAATTGGACGACATTGCATTAAGTGGAGCTTATGGAAGTTCTCAGCAGCAAGGGTTGAGTAAAATTAGCAAATTAAGCTCTAGTAAATTACTTAATTTTGATCCTAAGATAACACTTTATGTAACTGTAGCAGATACAGGAGAAAAAGGTACTGCAAAACTTACCAGTGAGGTAAAATCAATGACTAAGAGTTCATTAAAAAATGGTTTGGTTGACTTTTTCATGAATGATGTTATAAGGGATTAGGAGGTGGCTTGTTTTGGATATATCTAGACTTAATGAATTTAATATACAACTTTTGTATTCAGATGGTGCAGATACAGGTGCAGCAATAACAAATTATAAACCTCCTCGTCCTGCTTATTTTAGAAAGGCCGTAAGAACTGTTTCTGGTTACAGCCAATTTCAGGATAACGTCAAATCAGATTGTATAATTGAATTTACAGCTGCTTTTCAAATTAAAGGTGATACAGATTCAGAAACCCAGATAAATGCACAGAAGTATCTGGAATTTGTTAAAAGATACAGCGAGAGGTTAACTTTAATAAATGAATTTGGAATAATGTATAAAGGTTATCTTCAAAATAAATTTGATCTGGATACAACAATTGAAGGAGATATATATTATATATCACTTGAGATGCTTTGCAATCATGATGTTTCTGGATGGGTGAGTGATAATGATGGACTCTAGCGTAACTATATACAAAAAGGCAGGCTATGTAAGTTATGGTACAAGTGATGCAGATAAGATTACAGTGAGAAACAGCCTTACAAGCATAAAAACAAACAGGGCTAAAGATACCCAGGTTACAGAGTCTACTATAATTATGGAATACGAAAAACTTCCACTAGCAGCATTTAAGGGGGGCAACACAGGAATAATTGACAACTATGCACACATTGAGATTTATTTTGATGATCTGATTCAATACTCAGGAGTTATAAAGAAATATAACTATAATGAAGGAGATAAGACTATCACATTAACTTGTCACGATATGTTCTATAGGCTTTTAAATGCCACAAATGAAGATATAGTTTATGGTGCTACTACTGCAGTAAATGTAATTGCAGATTTAGTAGGAAGAGCAGGACTTAACTTTTATCAAGCAGGAGGAGATAATTACAGCATATCCAATTTAAAGATAGCTGAAGGCACAGTGTATGCAGATGTTATACAGAATTTTTTAGAGACAATGCATGCAGCTATTAGATGCAGCAAAAGTGGAACTATTATTTTGGAAGATCAGTATCCGTCTTATATAGAAGGTGGTGGAGATAAAAACCATTTTGACTGGGTTTATAAAGATAGTTCAAATAACTCTTCAGATGATGCCGGAAGAGATGCTTCATTAATGAAAAACATATTAAAAGTTACCTGTGATGTAAAGAATGGTGATAAGACTCAAACTGTTTTTGACAAGTTTGAAGATCCAAGTATGACCGAATATCTCAACGGTGAAAAGTGGTATGAAATAGTAGATAATCCTCTAGCAAATACACAGCAAAAAAGAAAAGCAGTAGCAGGTTGGCAGTTCCTAGAGTATTGGAGAAAAAGTACTCCACTTACCATATTGCCGTGTAAGGGAAATAAGAATATTGACCTAGGCCAGGTAGTTAAACTTTTGAGAGACAACACAGATCCAGGATATTATTTAGTTGTTGGTATAGATACGGAAGTAACGGCAGATGGCTATCAAGATACTTTACAATTGGAAGGTATGAGAGACAAAAATACAATATATCTAATACCTAAACTGCTTGCTTCTGGCGTTATGAAGGAGGCTAGTTAATCATGTCCGGAAGTGGGTTTAAGAATTTTAGGGAGCCTGTAGTCTATGTATTAGACCAGGAACTTAGAAAAAGAAATCTTAAAAATAAAATATCCATAGATACAGGGGACCAGCCTTACAGTGGAGAGCTTGCAGAATATCCTGTACAGCTTGTGAGAGATTCTAATACAAAGAAAGTAGTTAAATGTATATATGGAACTGGAACGGACCAATGGAGTGAGGAACTTATCAGAGATAGCAATGGAAAAGTATATAGGATTAAAACAACATATCCTGATGGCAGCACAAAGACAATACAAATTAATAAAGGTTCAGACAACCTGGTTGACAATATAGATTATGTTTAGGGGTGATTCAATTGAGCCTACCAAGTTATGTTATAAATTTTGATGAGTTAGCAGATGCAATAAAGGATTATTTACAAAATGGAGTTAAAGTTGATATAGGGAGCATAACAGTTCCTACAGATAAAATTGAAGATTTGCTTACCCAAATAAGAGATAAAATACAGGGTGTAAATTATAATGATTTAATAGCAGCATTAAATGCTCTTGGAGTTAAATTGGATGCTCTTTCAGGCAATTTAGGCATAAGTGGTGTACAAAAAATATATGGAGAAATGCTTCAAATACCAGCAACCACAGGAGTTTATACTATAGAATTTGAGGTACCTGAAAAGGGAAAAATTACTGGTATAACATATTCTCAATCAGCCTGGAATTTTCAAGATACATGGGATTTAAAAGCAGGAGATACTACATTATTTACTGGTGTCAGGACTAAAGAGTATGGAGAAAATAAGTTCTTTAATGTGTTTTATCCAGTAGCTGCAGGTCAGAAAATAGACTTTATGTTTAATAATGTTAGTGGATCTTCTAAAATATTGTGGGTAGATTTTAATATATTGGAGGACGCAGTATGAGTTTGCCGAGGTATGTTATAAATTTTGATGAACTGGAAACTGAATTAAGATTTAACTTACTAAAGTTAATAGATGATGCAATGAGAAACAAATATCCACAGCTAGATACAGGAGATATTGAATCATTATTAAGTGAAATAGAAGATTTATTACCTGATGAAAAATACAAAGGGCTTAAAAATAGGATAGAGCAATTCTTATTGTATAAGTATGATGGAACACAACAAGTTGAAGGTGGAATGATCGACATACCTGCAATTATAAAGGACTATAAGAAAGACTTTATCTTTGATAAAGATGTGTTTTTAACAGGATTACACCTGAATCAAACAGGATGGAAAAAAGAAGATAGATACAGCCTGGTAATAAATAAAAATAAAATAATAGACAGTGCCACTACAAAAGAAATAGGGGAGCATAAATACTTTAATACTTACTATAAGGTAAATGCCAATACTCCTATTTCTTTTATTTTGCATAATAAAAGTGGAAACAGCAGACAGGCTTTAATTGATTTGGAGTACATACAAGGTAAAGAAATTACAATTGATCCTAGTCAACCAGTACCAGATCCGGATGTGCCTAATATACCAAATGATTGGGACATAGCAGTCCGTATGCAGTGGGATAAAAATTCTGATACAGATATGGATCTCCATGGAATTATGGGTGACATGCATGTTTGTTTCTGGTATAAATCTTATCCTGGATTTTATTTAAATTGGGATTGGCTCCAGCATATATCAAACAATAATCCTGAGATAATATCTGTTAAAGGACACCAGAATAAAGTTTTGGATATATATGTCCAGGACTATAATCAAGGAAAATTAAGAAATCCTGTGAATGTGAAAATATATGAAAAAAAGTCTTATGGTGCAGTACTTTTAAAAGAATACAATATTACAGTTGAAAACACGAGTCCTTTAGGATATGGAGTATGCAGTATAGATTTAAAAACTAAGAAAATAACGGATATGTTTACTAGAAAAAATATATTTATTAGGTAGGAGTGAGATAAAATGGCTATAACAGAGGATTTCTACTATATGGAGGGCAACTGTAGTGTAAAGAATTTAGTTAAGACCTTAGTAACGGAAATAACTCAAAATTCAGGTGTATACAAATGGAATTTAGTTGTACCTGACAGCATAGATAAAATAGGGGTAAATGGAGCAGCTGGAACAATAAATTTAATAACAGATGGAAGCACAACTGATAAAGTTCAGACTACATTTTCAGTTTCTAGGTCAAATGATACTTGTATAATAAAAACAACTACCTCGTATGGAAAGATTTTTTATGTTAAAATTAGCAGACCTACAAGAGAATTGACAACAGCAGAGAATAATGCCATACGAAAGTTTAAAAGTTCGCATATTTATGACGATATTAGTGGCGCAACACATTCCAGGAATGATGCACAAGTTTTAGAATTTATGGCTGAACAAAATGCAGATGGCACTGACAATGGGTACAATGACTATGTTAGTGCAATGACAGTAGGATTAGCTTTAAATAACATAAGACTGCAAATGGCAGCTTCACTTAATTCAGATAGTACAGATATTGATGTAAGTAAGGATATACAGGAAAGGTATAATTACAGGTTAGCATGGTATAGAAATTTACAACCTGAAATAAAAGATTTCTTGCCAGTTCAATACTGGATTTGTGTAACCAAGGATAGTATTAATCTTGTACTTAGGGGAGATCCGTCAGCAGATGTTGCACCATATAATAATTATTTGACAAGTTATGCTTATATTGGAGCGTTAAAGCCTGTAGAAGATTCAGCTTACACAGATGATGAATACAATTTTGGAATAACTACATCATCCGAGATAGAACCAAATTATAGTAATCCATATGGAGAACGAACAGGAACTGGTGTAACAGATGTATGCATGATAGCCAATAAGATAGGTATGCCCTATCAACCACACTACCCGGCTTTTTATAGTACTAATCCGTTTATGGACAAGTGTGGAGTAGAAGGTTCTAGGTGGAACCATAAAAAGCATCAGTTTTCCGATATTACATTAGTTCATCCGGTAGATATGGAACGTGGCAAGATGATTAATGTGCTGGTGGGAGATGCTTCAAGTATTTATGATACAGACAAGTTGGTATATATGAAAGGAACAGACTCAGAGGAAAATTACAAGAAATTTAAGATTACAGCACCATTTAATTTTTTAAATAATAGCTCAAATATTAATTACTGTATTGCTATTAGATGTCCTCAATCCATTGAGTAGGAAGTGATATAAATGCCCTTGCATATAATTCCCTTGTGTGATTTTAAATATGCAGGGGAGATTTATTCTGGAGCAACTTTTAAGTATGATACTGCTGGGAAAATTTCAAAAGTTAAGTTAAAATTGCTTTCTAAAAGTTCAAAAGAATTTGAAAAAAATTCTAAAAAACTACTTTATAGAGATACATCAGATATGTTAAAAAATAACAAAAGGTATTTATCCAGTGAGTCTTGCAAAATAGGCAATAAAAATTTTACTAAGGAATTAAAAGCCAATATTAAAGGATTGGATAAAATTTATAAAATGTATTTACTAAGAATAGAAAGTTTATGTTTTATAAAAAATAGCACTTTTAGATTAAGAAAAAATAATTCTTTGATAAATGTGGAATCAGGAGTAAATTTGGATGTTGCCAAAGATAATGAGTTAAATTTAAAATCAAGTAGAGAGTTAAGTAATGGTAAGAATAGCTGCTTAGATATAGAAAAAAGTAAGGAGCTAGGCAATGCTAAAAACAATTATTTAAGTATAGAACTTGGTAAACCAATGCTAAGAATTTATGGCAATAAGTTTAATAAAGAGGAGGCTTTTAACCTCATAGATCATGGAAGAAAAAATATATTATTAGGTAAATGCAATGATATATTTTTAAGCAAAAGTGCGCAGATTCTTGATAAGGATAAACCTGTGGAGCTAATAAGGTCATATATTGGTGATGTATGTAAATTTACAGAGAGGTATATCATCAGAAATAACATAAAACAGATTTCGTTTGATTTAAGTAAAAGGCTTTATGGAAGATACAATCTAAAAGATGTATTTAAAATCAAAAATAAATTTATTAATAAAATTGCTATTAAAAAAATTGGTAAAATGAATTACCAATTTACCTTAAAGAAGGATTCATCAAAAAGAATAATTAAAAATTATGATGAAAATTACCTAAGTAAACTTAATTTAAAAAGAATATCCAGCAGCATAAAAGCAAGGCTTCTTTATAAATGGAGCATCAAAAGTATTAGTAAAATGAATGCCTATGGCCTTAATAAGATTGTTTTTAAAAATATTTTTAAGAATAATTATAAACTACTTAGAAAAATAACTGATAAGAATATTTACTGCAGTAATGATGATATTGGGTTAATCCTGCAAGAAATAAACAATATAGCTAAAATTAGCGATAGATATTTAAAAAGCACAGCATCTATGAATATTTATAAACAGTTAGAGAAAGGATTATTTGATTTAACTGTAACTGATATAGCACAAATTCAAAGTTACTATTTGGGGAATGATTTAAATAGAGAAGTTTACAAGGAAGGTAGAAATAATAAGTTTATTGATATTATAAAACGCTGGTGGTGGCTAAATCCTACAGATCCAAGAGACAGCATAATTATTCCAAATAAAGATTTTGATTATGACAGCAGTTTATTAAATAATCCTGACTATGAATATCTTAGATTTACTAATCATCCTATAGGATGGGGCGCAAGTTGGGGAATAGATTTCAATATTCCTGCTTATGCAGTAAGTATAGAAATAATGCTGGATCTAGTAAATATCTTGATTATGATATGGCACCATGACGTACAAGCATGGATGTGTTGTAGTGGAAAAGAATCTATGCAGTTTGTAATGGAGATACTTTATGATTGGTATACCTTAGATACTTCTAAACCTAATGCAGATTATTACAGAGCATATAGATGGATAAGATGGGAAGCTGAAAAGGTGTATTTCCTAAATTTAGATACAGGGTTGCAAGCAGTAGGGGTACTTATAGCAAATTTGATAGACTATTTAAAGTATCATGAATTTAATTCAGTTCTACTTTGGAGAAATCCAAAAGCTATGGCCATAGAAAGAAATTTTAATAGAATGGCTCAAAATGGTGATTTAATGAGGAATTTAGATAAGGTAAAGGGCAAAAGATATTACTATATAGAGACGCAAAATATAGAAAAGAAAAATATTTTAGGGAGATGATACTAATGGCAACAATTCCTAGTGCGATAGATTTTAAAAAACCCAGACAAAAAGAATGGGGTATTCTTCAAGGCAGGACATTAGCTTCTTTAAATTATGGTGGAATAGTAGATAGCAATGGAAAATCTATTAATTTAACTTCAACAAATTGTTATCAGGATGCACTTGAGCAGGCCAAAATACTTATAGCTCAGGGGACGGGTACAGTTAATGTACAGGTAGTTGAGTTTGTACCATATGATTACATGATGCAACCTAATGTATAGGAGCTGGTTACATGAAACTTATAAAAGTTAAAGATGGATTACTGGAGGTTGAGAATTTTTTCTTAACCTCTTCTTTCAGTGATTTTGCTGGAAGCGCTAATGTAACAAGAGATATGAGCACAGGAAAAATGAAATTAATCTCCAATAATAAGATTGAAAGAAATTTTACCTATACCGAATTTGTTGTAGAACTTGAGAAAGAAAACTTTAATGATGTGGGTATAGATGATCACTGCTCATTATACTTTGGCAATGATAAATATGCTTTCGGAATTAGAGAGATGAAGCAAGGTGAACAACATAAGTTTTGGAAAATACTTAAGGAAGATAATTATGTACAGGCTTATGCATCAGATGATGGGATAAATTACACCAATATAGGAGGCATGAATTTTATAGATGCAGTGTTACATCAGGGCTTTGAAAAATACAGTAATGAGGATTTTATATTAGATAATTACAAAGTATATGCAAGTCCATATGTTACTATACAAAATTTCCCTGAAAATACTGTATGTGAATTGTATGACTCAAATAATAATTTGTTAAAAACCAGAACCTTCAATGGCGATCTGGAGTGTAAAATATTTCTGGATAGTAATATTCAAGGATATTTTATTTTTAAGGACTCCACTGGAAATCAGATATATAAATCAGATTTATTGGATCTTAAGTATGGTGATGTATATGTATTTAGCAAGTACGAACTTGAAGTAATTTATAACGGACTGGTTGTAACTAACACAAGTCCTGTAGTATTAAAAGACCTTCAGGAGAGCATAACAATTAAAAACATAGATACTAAAGATTATGCGGGGCTAAAAATAGAGATACAGACTGCAAGTGATGATTTAATTCAACTAAGCTTGGATGGTTCAGCATATTCAGATAGTGTAAGTTTGGATTTGCTTCAAGGACAAAGTAAAGATGTATTTGTTAAAATAACTAAAAATGTTGATAATCATAATTTTTCTGTGAGAGATTTTCAACTAGTAATAGATGAGTAGGTGATGACTGTATGAGTGAATTTTTTAATGTAACTCTTAACAAAGATGTTGTTTTGGATGATACTGCAACTAATAGTTCTACAGGATGGACAGGTAAGCATATACTAGATGAAATAATAGCTCATAGAGTAACTAAATTTGAAGGCTTAGATGATGTAAATGTAGCAAATAAGCAAGATAAACAGGTAGTTGTTTATTCTGCAGATGAAAAAAAGTTTACTACTGTAGATTTACAGAATATTGGAGATGCAGCAGGATTAAGTTTAAAGCAAATAAGTAAAATGGGTATAGTAGGAAGTGTATCAGCTCCATATGAAGTAGACATTCCAATTAATACAGTGGATTTTAAAGTCCCTAGAGTAAATGTATTACAATTTCAACAGGGTGACCAAAATGTAATAAAAACTTTAAATTCATTCAGTAACTCTGAATCCAGTGATTTTCAACCTGATGATATGATAGCGTTTGATAATACAGTACATTTAAAAACAAGTTATGATTATCAAATGAAAGATGAGGGATCTATAGGATCTAACAATGAAGAATATTTCTGTGAAATAGATAAGAGCATTTTTAAAGAAATAGATGACATTGAAGAATCGGTTGATGGAGTAAGTGAGATACTTACAGTAACTGCTGTACCACCAGATAGATTATTAATTGCTAGTGGTGATAAAGATTTAAGTTATGTACAGAATATAGATTATTTTAAACTCACAGGAACGGGGAGTAATTTAAGAGTAGTTATAAGTGTAGACGGTGGCACAACATGGAAAACTTTTAATACGGATCATTGGGAAGATATAAGTTTAACTATGAATGATGTAAAGACAAAAGGTATAGATATGTCTATTTTCAATGCTATTAATTCTACTTACTGGAATTTGCTTAATGCAAATAAAAAAATAAGGTTTGCTTATTTACTGTCTATGAATAGTATTTCAGATACAGAGAGCATTGATAATTTAGATTTACAGTATGATGGACAAGGTAAATGGATACAAGCTAAGGAGGATATGTATGATGTAGTATATGTTTCAAATACCCAACTGCAGGTGCTTGTAAAATTTTCAGGAGATATAAAAATAAATTACTAATTAGTTTAATATTGCAGGCTTTATAAAGATAGGAAGTGAAAGAATGACATTAAGTGTAGGAACAACGGGTGTAATACAACCAGAAACGGGATGGCAAAGATCTCAATATAATGAAGGAAGATTAATATTTATAGGTACTGATTGGCAATTATATGATGATAATTCTGGACATTTAATAAAATATCAGTTAGGTTCTTTAAAACATCAAGTTAAATTTAAATTTTTAGGAACTAAATTTAGAATGATTGGATGCGGTAGAGGATATTATTCAAATCAGTGTAAGGTAATTATAACTTCTCTTAAAACAAATCAGATTATATCAAATTATACTTTTAATGAGCATTGTACTGAAGATGCACTTAATCTTACTTTAGTACATGAAAGCCCTGCTATTCCTTTAGATGAATATGAAGTAATAATAGAAGAAACATCCGGCAAAAATTTTAATATAAATTCTATTGATATAGAAAATACAGGTGAATTTTTAGCTTATATAGGACAAACATTAACTGCACCAGAAATAGGTTGGCAACGTATAGAAGATACAAATAGTATCATTACTTACGAGGGACAATGGTATATCCAAACAAACAATACTTATTCTGGAGGAAGTTGTCATTATTCAATAAATAAAAATTCAATAGTTAAATTTAATTTTACTGGAAATAAATTAAGAATTATAGCTGGGGCAGCTCCTAATTGTAGTGGAAATATTACTATTACTATTGATGGTATAAAATATCCTTTTTCAGAATATGAAAGTAGTCTTATTAGTAGTTGCTTGTTATTTGAAAAAAGAGATCTAGCAAATAAAGAGCATTCATTTATGTTTTGTACAAATGATGAAAATTCAAGTATTTATAGTGTTTTTGATGCTATAGATATAGATTCAAATGGAATATTAAAACCTTACAACCCCAATTTAAATAAATATTTAATTATGAAAAATAATCAATATTATTCTGTAAAAGATAATTCACTTACTTTATTAGGGA
Source organism: Clostridium coskatii (assembly GCF_001675205.1). Taxonomy (NCBI): domain Bacteria; kingdom Bacillati; phylum Bacillota; class Clostridia; order Eubacteriales; family Clostridiaceae; genus Clostridium; species Clostridium coskatii. Next base: position 31,133 of record NZ_LROR01000095.1, read on the forward strand.
TACCAACAGATGATACTCAAAAAGAACAGTGGTTTAATGATTATGGTGTAGATGATTTAAAAGCAGTATTGTTAACTCCACAATCTGATGGAAGTAAATTAATTGATAATCTTGATGATAAATTTGAAATAAGAATGATGAAACCTAAGGACTAGATATAGTCTTTTTATTTTAATCAAAAATGGGGGATGTATATTGAAAAATAAAATATATAAAGACTTAATATTAATAGCTACAATGGGTGCTATATACATGGTACTGGAAGGTGTATGGAGAGGCTGGACGCATATAAGTATGCTGGTGGTTGGTGGCTTGAGTGCTTTCCTAATAGGAAGATTAAATGAGTACCCTAAATTCTATGACCGAAAGATGTGGCAGGAATGTTTGATAGGTACTTTTATAATTCTTATCTTAGAATTTGCAAGTGGGATGATTTTAAATGTGTGGCTTGGCCTTGATATATGGGATTATTCTAATGAGCCTTTTAACTTATATGGACAGACATGTTTGCCTTATGCTGTGCTGTGGTTTTTTCTAGTACCATTTGCTATATATGTTGATGATTATTTAAGGTATAAGCTCTTTGAAGAAAAGAAGCCAGCAGGGTTATTGAAAAATTATAAAGATTTATTTACGTTACAATAGAATATCTTTACGTACTAACTATAAAGAAAAATAAGGACTAGAAGTAGTCTTTTTATTTTGATTAAAACACTTAAATGGGAGGCCTAGAATGAATGATAATTGTAAAGAGTGCCCTTACATCCAAAACTTAAAAGATGATGTAAGTTCACTGAAAAGTGAGCTTAAAAGTTTAGATGAAAGGGTAATTGTTGTTGAAAAATTTTCTGCTTCAGGTGGTGAACAGATAAAGATGATATTTAAAATACTTAATGAAATTAAGGACAGTATCAAAGATATTGGTTCAAAACTTGAAAATATAGAGACAAGGCCATCACAGGATTACTCAAAAATTAAATTAGCTGTTATAACCTCAATATGTTCAGGAATAGCTGTAACAATACTGGGGTTTATTTTTACAAAAAAATAAGGAAAGGAAATGATTTTATGGTAATAACTTATGATTTTGGCCATGGTACTGGAGAGGATAGAGGAGCTGAAGGATATAGAAATGAGGAACATGACTGCCGAGAATATGGAGTACTTGTTATTAAAAAGTTGCAGCAACTAGGACATATCTGCTATGATTGTACACCTTCAGCAAGCCCAGGTTTATCTTTAGGACAAAGTCTTGCTTATAGAGTTAACAAAGCTAACTCTATAGGTTCACAGCTCCATATTTGCATGCATGTAAACGCCTATGAAACAGATAAGGCCAATGGCTGTGAAGTTGAGTATATAAGTGCTAGTGGAAAAGAATATGCCGATAGGATATGCAGTGAAATGTCTAGTGAGCTAGGATTTAGAAATAGAGGTAGCCAATTAAGAACAGGACTATATGTACTTAAATATACAAAAATGGCTGCTATTTTAATAGAACCATTTTTCTGTGATACGAAGTCAGATTGTGACAAGTACGATCCTGAAAAATTAGCAACAGCTATAGTAAAAGGCATTACAGGACAAACAGTGTCAAGTCAGTCACAAACTACAGCGACACAAGTACAGACAGTGCCTACGTATCCTGAAACAATTCCAGAAGGAGTATTTCAGATTCCAGGTACTAAATTTTATATAGAACCAAGAGCTGATGGAGATATGGGAATTCATCTGGATAGAGGAAATTATTTAGTACTGAGAAAAGGTGGAGCACCAGTGGTAGTTTACAACAATAACAAAGGCCAGGGCGGGTCTAAAGTGTTATTCTAATTTTCATCTTATCGATCAAAAGATATGATGAGAATTTTGTTTTATAAGGCTAGTAGAATAGCCTCTTTTTAAATTATCAAGAATACAAATTAAATTTTGGGAGGAAAAAAGTATGTTAGGAAATGAAGTAGCAAATATAATTTCAAGTGGAGTATTAAGTGTATTAGGAGCTTTAGCTTCTTATGGTGTGGCAGTAGGAGTTACTTATCTTAAGAAGAAAAGAGAGTCTCTTATAGAGCAAATGGGCGTTGACCAGTATAACAAGGATTATAAAATAGCGCAAGATATTTACTATATAATAGAGCAGCAGTTTAAATTTATTCCACAGGCAGGAGAACAGAAAAAGAAAGAATTTGATAAGTTGCTAATTGAAAAGATACCAGGAATATCTCAGGAGGAATTGGATCATTTTAGGGAGACTATTTGTGGAAAGATAAATTCAGCGGTTAAGGACAGTAAATTAGTAGCTCCTGCCTTTGATGTAAGTAAAGATGTTGCAGATGTAGCAGGTACTATTAATATTAAACAGGATGCATCAAGTAATGTACAAAGTACTGGACAGAACGTATCGGCTTCTGTATAAAATGCTGAACAAAATATAGCCACGGTTCAGTAATAATTTAAGGCTCAGAGTAGTATAAAAAAGCTATTCTGGACTTTATTTTTTGTACATAGTATAATACATAAATAAAATTTAATTAGAAAAATAAATAATAAAAAATACAAATATGTTTATACTAAATAACATAGTAATTAAATGATTTTAAACAATACCAATGTCAAAATTAGCATTGAAAGACTTTGAAACAATAAAATAAATAATAATTGTTTCAAGACTTTTAATATAATCATAAAAAGACCTCCCTTCGTAAGATAAATATCAACAAATATATCTTTTACGTAGAGGGATCTTTTTATACTGTTTAATTAAAAAATACATAATTTATAAACAATAGTACAGAAATAATTTATACCCCGGGAAACCGGGGACTCTTTTTTTATACCAAAATAGACATAATATGAATATTTTGTTACAATATAATTAAAATTACATAATTGAGGGGGTATTTACATTGGAAAATAATAAAATGACAACATGCAAGGCTTGTGGAGAACAAATTGCAAAAGGTGCTAAAAAGTGTCCACATTGCGGTAAAGATCAGAGAATTTTTTTCATGAAGCATAAAATAATAAGTGTAGTAATTGTGGTTATTATACTAGGCTGCATTGGATCAGCATTAGGAGGCAGTAAACAATCTAATACATCAAATAATGCTACTTCAAGTACAAAAACTTCTAATAGTAAAAATACAAGCCAACCATCTACTAAGCAGCAGGAAGTTAAACAAAGACAAGTTCAAGGAAAAGCAACAGATTTAGGCGCAGGTACATTTACAGTGGGAAAAGATATAGAAGAAGGGCTGTATGATGCAACTCCAGTAGATGGCTCAGGCAATTTTATAATTCAAAATGCGTCAGAGCCAACCTTAACAGTAAATGAAGTATTAGGTAGTGCAGACAATATGGGAGTTCCTAAAGTAAGAGTTAAACTTGTAAAAGATGAACAAATTCAATTAGAAAGTATAAATAAGACACATTTTGAACCTGTGACAGCTGCATTTGTTACAGAGTATAAAGCAACGTCATTATGTAGTGGTAGATGGGTAGTAGGAGAAGATATTGGCAGTGGAAGATATGTAGTAACTCCCAAAAGTGGTGCTGGAAACTTTATAGTATATAAAGATGGCTCACCTGAAGTAAATGAAGTTTTAGGGCAAGGAGGAGTACAGCAAGTAACTGCAAATTTAAATGAGGGAGATATAATTACAATAATGTCATTAAACCAGGTAGATTTTCAACCACAGAAATAGTAAATAAAAAACTCCAGCCTAAAACTAAGCTGGAGTTATATTTCTATGCCTATAATTTATTATATTAATTGTGGACTTAATTGGTGGAGGCGAGGGGAATCGAACCCCTGTCCAAAAGCAGAAACATTTGAGCATCTCCGAGTGCAGTCCTTAATTTAAAATTCCCTCCTTCAGACGCCTAAGGACAGGCTTCTGAATTCAGTAGCTTCATAAATTCCGTTCCTAGGTCAAAGCTTTCCTAGGCTCGTTTCCCCGCTATCGGCGCCAGACCCTAGATCGCGGGAAGTCTAGGCTGACGGCTAGCAGACTATGCTGCTAAAGCTAAATTTTCGTTATTATTTTCGTTTATATTTAATCCCATAGTTTTTTAACGCGGGCCCACAGGTTCCCTCGACTCGCTTCTCAAACACATCACACCCCTGTCGAAACCATTGCGCCCCCATGTTGGGTTAAGTGTTTGAATACTTAATACCGCATAATAATTGTCTTATGCAGTATTAAATTATATCACCCAGATTACTATAAGTCAAATATTAAAATAATGGAAAAAATATTCTTAGAAAGTGGAAAAAAATAAGTCGTCACATGACAGAAATAGCATTTATATGAAGATTAATGGAAAACATGTTATAATTAAAATAGATTTAAATACAAAGTGTTTGGAGGAAATATGAGAATAAAAAAACCTAGATTAACTTTACAAACCACTATAACTTTACTTGTTTGCGGCGTGGTGGCCATTTCTCTATTAGTAACAGATGTTCTTATAAGTGCAAAAATATCAAGTAACGCAGAAAAAAGTCTATCTAATAAAGCGTCCTATATTGCTAGGATGGCTGCCAGTTCACCTACTATAATTGAATCTTTAAGTGATAAGAAAAATGAAAAAATCATTCAAGAACTAGCGAATAAAATAAGAAAATCAACTGATGTAGAATTTGTTGTAGTTACTGACATGAAAGGTATAAGAAAATCGCATCCAGATATAAATCAGCTAGGAAAGCATTTTGTTGGTGGTGACGATGTAGAGGTTCTGAAAGGCCATGAATACGTTTCAACTGCTGAGGGAACATTGGGTAAGTCACTTAGAGCATTTGTTCCAATATTCACTGCAGACGGCAAGCAAGTAGGAATGGTTTGTGTTGGCATATCGTTAAATACTGTGCAGCAGGCTGTCTCACAAAGTAGAATGATTATATATTTAGGTATAGGTATAGGGTTTATAGTTGGAGTTATAGGTGCTATGCTGCTTGCCAAAAGCATTAAAAAAACCATGTTTGGATTAGAACCTTGGAAAATTGCAAAACTTTTAGAAGAGCAGAATGCAATGCTTTACTCAATAAGAGAAGGTGTTATAACTGTAGATGAAAACTGCCGAATTACTCTAGTAAATGAAGAGGCAGCCCGGATATTCAACAAAGCAGGCATTACCAACCTTATTGGTGAAAAAGCGGAGGACTGTGTTCCAAATACCAGATTAAACCATATTCTAAAAACTGGACAACCAGAATTTGACCAGGTGCAAGATCTCAGAGGGATAAAGATTTTGACCAATCGTATGCCAATTTTAGTGAATAAGAAAATTGTAGGTGCTATATCAACTTTTCGTGATAAAACTGAAATGAAAGTATTAGCGGAACAGCTTACAGGAGTAAAACAATATGCAGGTGCACTTAGGGCACAAACCCATGAGTTTATGAACAAATTACATGTTATATTAGGTATGTTACATATGAAATGCTATGATGAACTTACAAACTATATAAATGGAATTGCAAATAAATATCAAGAAGAGATAGGATTTATAGTAAGGCATGTAAAGGATCCTGTACTTGCTGGATTTATTTTAGGTAAAATGAGCTATGCTAGAGAAATCAATGTCAAGTTAAAAGTATGCGAAGACTGCTTTATCCCTGAGCCAGAAAATCCTGAGTTAACTCATGAAGTTGTAACTATACTTGGCAATTTACTTGAAAATGCAGTGGAAGCTGTAAAGGATTCCAAAGAAAAGATAATAAATTTAACATTACTATATGAGAAAGAAACTCTGACTATAGAGGTAAATGATAGTGGTTCTGGAATTGATGAAGATACGAAAGAAAAACTTTTTATAAAAGGTTATTCAACAAAAGGAAATGACAGAGGATTAGGTCTCTATTTAGTACAAAAAAGTGTAGAGAGATTAGGTGGTGAGATTGAAATATACTCAGAGTTAGGTAAGGGTACTCTATTTTCAATTTATATACCTTATAAGAGCAAGGAGAGAATGGTAAATGATTAATGTTTTAATTGTTGAAGATGATCCTATGGTTGCAGAATTTAATAAAAAATACCTTAGTCAAGTAGGTGGATTTAAATTAAAAGCTGTAGCACGTTCCTTTGAAGAAGCTGTAAAAGTTTTAAAAACAAGCGATATACAATTAATTTTATTGGATATATATATGCCCGGTTTGAGTGGATTGGAATTATTATCTCAAGTAAGAAAAATGGGTAAAGAAGTGGATATAATTATTGTATCGGCTGCTTGTGATATTCAAACTATAAAAAGAGCTTTGCAATACGGTGCAGTGGATTATTTGATAAAGCCCTTTGAATTTGATAGATTTAATTCAGCATTATCTGCCTATAGAGAAGCACAGAATTTTATGAAACAAAAAAAAGAACTTAGTCAGACAGAACTTGATCAGCTTATTTTAAATAATCGAGAAGAAAATCAGGTATTCCCACAGCTGCCAAAAGGACTTGATAAAAATACTTTAAAAAAAGTATGGACAAAGGTAATAGAAATGAAAGAAGATACATTTTCAACAAGTGAGATTGCAAGATATGTTGGAATATCAAGAGTTTCCATGAAGAAATATTTAAGTTTTTTAAATAAGCTAGGTGCCTTGAGAGTAGAAGTCATTTATGGATCTGTTGGAAGACCTATTCATAAATATAAATGCGTAGACATTGAAAATAGTTATATAAAAAAGTATATATGCAAAGAAAAAAACCTTTAGATTAATAACTAAAGGTTTTTTATTTGTGTAAATTTAAGTTAAAGGTTTTCACTTACTTTAGTTACAAAATTATTTAGAAAGTTTCAATAACTTTATAAATTGCAATATGAAATTTATAATAAATTTGAAAATAAAGTAATAAAGCAATTATTTTTATGATTTAAATATTAGTTGGAGGTAATATTCATGAATCTAAAAGAAACTGCATTAAAATTTCACAAAGACAATGAAGGTAAAATTGCACTAAAATGCAAGGTACCCGTTAAAAACAAAGAAGATCTAACGCTGGCATATACACCTGGAGTTGCAGAACCCTGCTTAGAAATTAATAAAAATCCAGAATGTATTTATGATTATACATCAAAAGGAAATTGGGTAGCTGTTGTAACAAATGGTACAGCTGTTCTTGGTCTTGGCAATATAGGAGCAGGTGCAGGGCTTCCTGTTATGGAGGGAAAATCCGTTTTATTTAAAACTTTTGCTGGAGTAGACGCATTTCCAATATGTCTGGAAAGTAAGGATATCAATGAAATCGTAGCAGCTGTAAAACTTATGGAACCAACTTTTGGAGGAATAAATCTAGAGGACATCAAAGCTCCAGAATGCTTTGAAATTGAATCAAAGCTTAAAGAAGTTTGTAACATCCCTGTATTTCATGACGATCAACATGGAACGGCAGTTGTTTCAGCGGCCTGTCTTATAAATGCATTAAAGATAGTAAATAAAAAATTTGAAGACTTAAAAATTGTTGTAAATGGAGCAGGAGCAGCAGGGACTGCTATTACAAAACTTTTAATAAAGATGGGAACAAAAAATGTAATACTTTGTGACACTAAAGGTGCTATATACAAGAAAAGACCAATTGGAATGAATAAGTTTAAGGATGAAATGTCAGAAATAACAAATCCTAATCTTCAGAAAGGAACTCTTGCTGATGTTTTAAAAGGTGCAGATGTATTTCTAGGAGTATCTGTAGCTAATTGTGTAACTGAAGAAATGGTAAAGTCCATGAATAAAGATTCAATAATTATGGCAATGGCAAATCCGGATCCAGAAATACTTCCTGATTTAGCTATAAAAGCTGGAGCTAAAGTGGTATGCACAGGGAGGTCAGATTTTCCAAATCAGGTTAACAATGTACTTGCTTTTCCAGGAATATTTAGAGGAGCTTTAGATGTAAGGGCAAGTGAAATAAATGATGAGATGAAAATAGCTGCAGCATATGCAATAGCAGAACTTGTAAGTGAAGAAGAATTGAAACCAGACTATATAATACCTAATGCTTTTGACTTGAGAATAGCTCCAAAAGTAGCCGCATACGTAGCAAAAGCTGCTATTGATACAGGTGTTGCGAGGAAAAAGGATGTCACTCCAGAGATGGTTGAAAAACATACGAAGACTTTGCTTGGAATTTAATATGTGAGAATATGAAAACAAGGGGGAATTTACGTGCAAGGTACAATTAACATGCCTAAATCTGAAAATAATAATTTTATTTCAAAATTTGTAAATTATAAAATAGGGGTTACACCTCTTCCAATATTTATTGTACTGGCAGCAATAATCTATTTTGCTTCAGTAACAAAAAAACTTCCTGCAGATATGATAGGTGGTTTTGCAATAATCATAGTTTTAGGAACATTTTTCGGAGACCTTGGATCAAAGCTTCCAGTGTTAAAAAACATTGGTGGTGCTGCAATTTTATCAATAATAATACCTTCTATGATGGTATATTTTAAACTGCTTAACACAACATCCATGAAAGCGATTACTGGAATAATGAAAAATTCTAACTTCTTATATTTATATATTTCATGCTTGGTTGTAGGAAGTATACTAGGAATGAATAGGAAAGTACTGATAAAAGGTTTTGTCAGGATGTTTGTTCCTTTAGTTGTAGGAACTATTATGGCAATTGCAGGTGGAATGTTAGTGGGCTTATTATTTGGATATAAGCCAGGCTATACTTTCTTCTACATTGTAGCCCCTATACTTGATGGAGGAATTGGAGAAGGAATATTGCCGCTAACTATGGGATATTCAGAAATTTTACACCAACCTCAAAGTCTCCTTATTGCAAAACTAGTTCCAGCAGCAGTACTTGGAAATATTGTTGCTATAGTAAGTGCTGGAGTATTGAAACGTTATGCTGAAAAAAGACCAGACCTTACTGGTAATGGACTGTTAGTAAAGACAAAAGAAGATAATGAAATACTTGCAGAACAAAAAGCTGAAAAACCTGTTGATTTTAAACTTATGGGAAGCGGTCTTTTAATTGCTTGTACTTTCTATGTATTTGGTCTTTTAACTAGTCCGCTTATAGGAATACCAGCACCTATCATTATGATATTTACTGCAGCAATAGTTAAATATCTCAATGTGATACCACCTGAAACAGAACAAGGTGTTCATCACTTGTATAAATTTGTATCATCAAGCTTAACTTAACCGTTGTTAGTTGGTATTGGTGTATTATATACTCCGTTTAGTGATTTGGTTAGAGCAATCACACCAGCATACATTATTATTTGTATATCCATAGTTTTGTCAATGATGGCATCAGGATTTTTTATTGGCAAGTATATAAATATGTATCCAATAGAATCTTCTTTAGTTACAGCATGTCACAGTGGACTTGGTGGTACAGGTGATGTAGCAATCTTGTCTTCAGCAAATCGTATGGAACTTATGCCATTTTCACAAATATCTACAAGAATTGGCGGAGCATCTATGGTTGTTATAGCAACATTGCTGCTTAAAATGTTTAGTTAATAAATTAATTTAGGGAGAAGTCATTATATATTGTTAATGACTTCTCCCATTTTAAATGTTTTTATTTTGCTGATTTCTTTTTACTGTTTTTATTATGGTTTTGTCCTTCTTCAGTAATAGGTATCTGGCCTTTACTTTTTTTAGCTCTGGCCTTTTTGTTATCAGGCTGACTGTCCTTAGTCATTTATGTTACCTCCTAAATTAATCCTGCTTTCTTATTACCAGTTTTAGCTTTTCCCTGGATTTCTTTCACAGGTTTCACAGTATTTCTATTAGATTTCATCTTTTTATTGCTTTCAGTACCATGAGGGTCACTTGGATCGGGCCTTCTCATTCCTGCTTTAGCCATAAAAATACCCTCCTTAGATTCAAAATACATAGTTATTTTTAGCATTGAATAAGAAAATATACACATAATAAGCAGAGATATTATTTATAAAATATATAAGTGATTAATAAAAAAGAGGTGGCAAGGTATGAAGAAAAAATTAAGTATTTTTATGTGCACTATGTTTTTAGTATCTTTACTTGGAGTACCTGTAGTATATTCCAAGGAAGTTACAGGAATGAAAAATGAAAATGTGCAGCTTGAACACATACAAAATAAAAATGTACAGCTTAAAATAGACTCTAAAAAGAAAAATAAAATTCCTAAGAGATTCAGAAAAACTACAGATGACATTAGAGTTTATGGTAAAGCCTTAAATTTGAAGGGACTATCCTCTTTAAATGCTTCAGGCAGCGCACAGTTTACAGGGCAGAATATAAAAATGGTGAAAGAGGAAATAGGCAATGTACCTATATTGGTAGTAGATTTAAGGGAAGAGTCCCATGGTTTTATAAATGACCTGGCAGTTAGCTGGGTAGGAGAAGAAAAAAATAATGCAAATAAGGGACTTACTAGGGAGCAGGTATTAAAGGATGAAAGCGAAAGGTTAAAAGGTATCAAATTAAATGAGAAACTTGGTATTGAAGAAAAAGAAATAATTCCAGATAAAGTTCAAGATGAGAGGGAACTTACGGAAGAAAATAAGATGTCCTATGTAAGAATACCTGTTACAGATACAGAAGGGCCTACAGATGAAATGGTGGACTATTTCATAAGCATTGTAAAGAAAACGCCGCCAGGTACATGGATGCATTTTCACTGCAAAGCCGGAATTGGAAGGACTACTACGTTTATGACAATGTACGATATTATGAAAAATGCTAAGGATGTAAGCTTAGACGATATAATGGAGAGACAGATTTTGCTTGGAGGGAAAAATTTACTTAAGCCTTTTCATAAAGTTGGAAGTAAATCTTCAGAGAGATCGGAATTTATAAAGAAATTCTATGAATACGCAAAAGAAAATAAGGACAATTTTAATACTAGCTGGTCTGAGTGGTTAAAAAACCATAAAGATTCAGTTAAAGACTTAGATTAGGAGGTCCTATAGGTTGAAATATAAAAATAACATATTTGTCAAAACAGTTGTACTTATGTGTATATTTTTTATGACAATAAACCTCAATGTGGTTTTTGCAAATAATTCAAAACATAACCTGAATGATGATTTACAGAAGGACAATAAAAAAGTAATTTACTTGACTTTTGATGACGGACCCAGCAAACTTACAGATAAGTTCCTAGACATACTAAAGGAGAACAATGTAAAAGCCACATTTTTTCTCATAGGCAATCAAATAGAAGATAATGAACAGGTAGTAAAGAGAATATATAGTGAAGGTCACAGTATAGGACTTCACACATATAGTCACAAATATAGAAAAATATACAGAAATGGCGACAGTTTTATAGATGAAATGAATAAATCTAACGAATTAATAAAGAAAGTTACAGGGAAAGAAAGTCATTTAATAAGATTTCCAGGAGGGAGCAGGAAACACCTAAATAAAAGGTTTTTAGAGAAATTGCACAACAATAAGTTCAAAATATATGACTGGAACATACAGGCATCTGATGGAATTAATCCAAAGATTCCACCGTATAAACTAGTCAAAGAGGCTACTAAAGATCCAGATAAACACAATCCAGTAATACTTTTAATGCACTGCGATTATATGCATAAGAATACTTGTACTGCGCTGCCTCAAGTAATAAGTTATTACAAATCTCATGGCTATGAATTTAAGCCTATAACAGAAAATACAGACGAGGTTTATTTTCCTATAAAAACTAATAAAGCTTCTTCATTTTTAGAAAAGTTATTTAAAAATTGATTTTTAAGTTAGAATACCTTAGAGACTTAGATATGTCTGATGCACGAGTTTATCTAAGTCTCTTTAGATTTTTGAAATAATTTCTAAAAATTTAAAAAAATAAGAAGGAATTATATATTTTTTATAGTTTATAACATATATAAACAAATATGAACATATATAAACAGTATAGAACAAATTACATGTTTTATTATAACAAAGGAGAAAACAAAATCCTTCCAGAAGAGAGACGTATTAAAATAGTAGATTTTTTAAAAGAAATATGGACAAGAAAGTAGCAAACAAAAATGAGAAAGAGAGAATAGATATATCTGGTTTAATTAAAAGAGGAGGGTATATATGCCAGGTGTTTTAGTGATGGCTGATGATTTTACAGGCGCAAATGATACAGGGGTACTACTTAAGACAAAGGGACTAAATGCTATTTCTTTTTTGAGAAGTGATGATGTGAAAAATTTTCATAGTGATGAAGATGTTTTCTGTATAAACACAGACACTAGAGATAAGGAAAAGCAGTATTCGTATAACTTGATTAAAAGTATAACCCATGAATTTAAAGATCAAGTTAAAGTTATAAGCAAAAGAATAGATAGTACCTTGAGAGGAAACGCAGGAAGTGAAATAGATGGTGTACTAGATGAATTGGGGAAAGAATATAAAGCTGTTGTAGTAGCTTCTTATCCTTCATCTGGACGAATTTGTATTGGAGGATATGTTCTTGTAAATGGAGTACCACTAGAAAAAACTAATGTTTCAAAGGATATTAAAACCCCGGTAAAATCATCTAATGTAATTGATATTATAAAATCTCAGAGCAGTAAAAGTGTTGGACATATATATTTGGAGAAAGTTTTAAAAGGAAGTAATTTTTTAAGTAGAGAAATACAGGATAATTCTAATGAAATAATTGTTATAGATGCAGTAACAAATGAGGATATTAAAATTATAGCTGATGCATGTGTATTGTCACAGCAGAAAATTGTATGTATAGATCCAGGGCCTTTTACGGCATATTTTTCATTAAATTTGTTAAAGTCAGGCAAAGAAGATTTTTATAGAAGCTTAATGGTTATAGGAAGTACTACAGATTTAACTAGAAGGCAAATAGAATATTTTAAAGAACATAAAAATATACTTATTTATAACGTAGATGTGAGTAATTTAATAGATGATTTTGAAGACGAATTGCAAGAGGCGTTAAGTTATTTTAAACAAAATTATAAGAAATATAAGTATCTCTGCATAAGTACTTCTTTAGAAAAAGATGAAATAAGGGATAAAGCTAGCATGAGTATATCTTATATTATATCAGATAGATTAAATAAGCTAGCAAAAAATATACTTAATGTAAAGGATTTCAACATTAATCTTGCTTATTTAACTGGAGGAGATATAAGCCAGGGGTTTTTGAAAAATATAAATTCAATTGGTGTGGAAATAATAGATGAAATAATTCCACTTGCAGTATACGGAAAAGCAGTAGGAGGCGAATTTGATGGATTAAACATAATAACCAAAGGAGGACTAATTGGGAATGAAACATCTGCAGACTTTATATTGTCTGCTGTAGAAAAAAACGTTAAAGGTGGTAGTAAAAATGAATAAAAAAATTGTAGCAATACCAATAGGGGATATAGCAGGTGTAGGACCTGAAATAGTAGTTAAAGCTCTTAACAAAAAAATTATTTATGATAAAGTGAACCCTCTAGTAGTAGGAGAATTGAGGGCAATAAAAAGAGCTTTAGAAGTGACCAATATAAATTTAGAAATAAATGTTGTAGACAAAGTAGAAAAGGGAAAATTTGAATTTGGAATAATTGATTTGATTGATCTAAATAATGTAAATGGATATGAAATAAAATTTGGAGAGGTACAAGCAAAGGCAGGAAAATCAGCTTTTGAATTCATTAAAAAATCTGTAGAGCTTGCAGGTGAACATAAGGTAGATGCTATAGCAACTACTCCTATAAATAAAGAAGCTCTAAAGGCTGCAAAAATAAATTATATTGGACATACTGAAATATTGGCTGGTCTTACAGGTACAGATGATCCTATGACCATGTTTCAAGTACGTAATTTAAGGGTGTTTTTTTTGACCAGGCATTTATCACTTAAGGATGCTGTAAGTTCTGTAAAAAAGAATAAGATTTATGAATACATTCTAAAATGCAGTAAGGGACTTATGCAGCTGGGAGTGAAAAATCCTAGGATTGCAATTGCAGGATTGAATCCTCATGCAGGGGAGCACGGACTTTTCGGAATGGAAGAAGTTGAAGAAATCGTTCCTGCGGTAGAAGCTGCAAGAAAAAAAGGTATAGATATAGAAGGGCCTATAGGAGCAGATTCAGTATTTTATAAGGCATTAAAAGGTACTTATGATGCAGTAATATCACTATATCACGATCAAGGTCATATTGCTACGAAAATGGTAGACTTTGAGAAAACTATTTCTATAACTGTTGGACTGCCTTTTATAAGGACATCTGTTGATCACGGTACAGCTTTTGATATTGCAGGTAAAAATATTGTAAGTTCAGTAAGTATGGAGGAAGCAATTAAGTTGGCTTATGAATATGCCGAGGTGTACAAATAAAAACTTAGTTTTCTGTGCTAACTCATTTAAAATATATTATAATCTAAAAACTTAAGTACAGTGAACTAGTTTATATAAACAGAGTTCTTGGTTTCAGGTGGAGTTTTTTCTCCATCTGAAACTTAGAAATCGTTATCCAGAGGCGTAGCAGCCGTTATGCACAGCATAAGAACTCTAAATCGCTCAAGCTCAAGAGTTCTAATATTCCCCACTTTATAAGAAAAGCAGATATCCCAAATTTTTGATTTGGCGATAGTCGCTTTCACTGTGTGCGATGGGGGTATTACGGCTGGTAGCCATCGGATAAAAATAAATTATAAGAAAGGATATGGTGTGAACATGGGGACATCAAGAAGGTGGGTGAGAATTATACCTATAGCATTTGTAATGTATATGACGGCTTATATGGATAGAATAAATGTATCTATGATACTTCCATATATAGATAAGTCATTTAACTTGACAAGTGCAGATATGGGTATAGCCTCAGGAATATTTTTTGTAGGTTATATGGTACTGCAGATACCAGCTGCTATACTAGCAGATAAGTGGAGTGCCAAAAAAGTTGTATTTATACTGATTATGCTTTGGAGTATAGTTGCTATGTGTACAAGTTTAGTACAAAGTAAAGCTCAGCTATTTGTATTAAGGTTACTTTTAGGAGTATTTGAAGGTGGTGTATGGCCGTCAGTTTTAGTACTGCTTGCTAAATGGTTTCCGTCAGGAGAAAGAGCTCGTGCTAATGCTTTTTGGATGATTAACATGCCGTTATCTGCTGTTATTATGGCACCTATTACAGGTTGGCTTATATCTATAACAAGCTGGCGTATGGTATTTTTAATTGAAGGACTTTTACCTCTTATTTGGGGATTTGTATGGTGGTTTGCAATATCTGATAGTCCAACTGATGCTAAATGGGTATCTGACGATGAGAGAAAATATGTAGAAGATACAATTGCGAAAGAAAATGAAAATAAGCCTAGAGCTACTGGATATGGTTCAGCTTTTAAAAATCCAACAGTTATATTGCTTTTGGTTGCCTACTTTTTCTGGATGTCTGGTTTTTATGGATATACTATGTGGGTGCCAAGTGTTGTAAAAGGTTTTAAAGGACTTAATTCTTCTGCAGTAGGACTTATAAGTGCAATACCTTTTATTTTTGCAATGGCATCTATGGCTGTTAACTCTTCCTTATCTGATAAGAGGCATCAAAGGGAAACGCATGTTGCTATACCTCTTTTAATTGGAGCATTTGGACTTATTGGAGGACAGTATTTTGCACATACGGCTGTAGGAAAAATGATATTTTTAATTATAGCAGCTATAGGAGTATATGGACCTTATGGACCATTCTGGGCTATACCTACAGACATATTAAGACCTGAGCTGGCAGCAGCAGCTATGGGACTTATAAATGCTCTTGGAAACCTGGGAGGATTTTTGGGACCTTATATTGTAGGGTGGATTCAAGGAAAATTTGGAGGATTCTTTGGATTTGTTGTTTTAGGAATATTCTTAATGATTACCGCTGCTATTTCTATGGTAATTAAGTCTAGAAGAAATGCTGCCAAACAAAATGTAGTGGTTTAATTAGAATGTTGTACTAGTAGTATTATAGGGGGAATTAAAATTGAGAATACTTCTTGCTCCAGATTCCTTTAAAGGAAGTTTGTCTTCAAAAGATGTTTGCAGTGCTCTTAGAGAAGGAATACTCAGGGTATCTCAGATGGATATACTGGAAGTTCCTATTGCAGATGGGGGAGAAGGTACAGTAGATGCAATTGTTTCATCTACAAAAGGTACAGAATATTTTGAAAAAGTTAATGGACCTTTAGGAGAAAAAATAAAAGCTCATTACGGAATATTAAAAGATAAAACTGCAATTATAGAAATGGCCTCGGCTTCAGGATTATATCTTGTACCTGAAAATAAAAGGAATCCACTTATAACTACATCTTATGGAACTGGACAGCTTATAGAAAGCGCTCTAAATAAAGGATGTAGAAAGTTTATAATTGGAATAGGAGGAAGTGCTACAAATGACGGTGGTGCAGGTATGCTGCAGGCTTTAGGTGCAAGCTTCTTAGATGAATGTAATAGGGAGATTGGTTATGGAGGCGGATGCCTTGATAAGCTGGCAAGGGTGGATTTAAGCAGTTTAGATGGCAGAATATATGAAAGTGAATTTATTGTTGCATCGGATGTGGTTAATCCTCTATGTGGTAAAAATGGTGCATCTTTTGTGTATGGACCTCAAAAAAATGCATCTCCTGAAATGGTCAAATTGCTGGATGATAATTTAATGCATTATTCTGAGGTTGTGAAGGATACTCTAAATAAGGACTTATCACAAACTCCAGGAGCAGGTGCTGCAGGTGGAATGGGATTTGCACTTATGGCCTTTTTAAATGCTAAATTAGAAAAAGGTATAGATGTTGTAATTGATATTACTGGAATGGAAGATAAAATAAAAGCCAGTGATTTAGTTATAACAGGAGAAGGAAACACCGATTTTCAAACTGCTTTTGGAAAGGCTCCTCTAGGCGTTGCAAAACTAGCTAAAAAATACAATAAGCCTGTAATTGTATTGTCCGGTGGTCTTGGAGATAACTATAAGAGCTTATATGATATTGGTGTTACTTCCTTATTTAGTATCATAGATAAACCTATGTCGCTTGAATATTCTATGAAGCATGCATCTGAATTAATAGAGGATAGAATAGAAGATATTATGAGAACAATAGTAGGAGTTTTAAACTAAAATTTGACTTATACTAAATCATATAATGACAAATTGCGTCACCTTAAAAATTTTAGTAAGTCTAAAGTTCGGTATTTTGAAAAGCTAAGAAGCTTAGCTAAACTCGTGCCTCAAACATATCTAAGCTTCTAAGATTTTCTAAAATACCTCACTAAGACTTACAAAAAAATTTTTAAAAGTGACTTCAATTTTGTCATTATATTTCATGTATAAGGCTAAATTTCAATTGAAAACTCTATGTTGGTATTCTAGCTTAAAATCAACTTATACGCAGGCATATTTTTACAATGCTGAAGCTCTTTTAAATATTTTGTATATAAGTCTTGGAAAAAATTCGTAAAAACTTAGAACTTTTGAATTGTTTGAGGTACGAGTTTTCAAAAGTTCTTAGCTTTTTTAGAATTTTTTACTAAGACTTATCAAAATATTTAACGAGCTGAAGGTTGTAAAAGATATCCGGAGTATAAGTTGATTTTTGCTTAGATTCCCCCATAGAGCTTATTTCCTGATATTTTTTTTCATAATATCCATAAATGTATCTGGTGGGACAACTTTTACTTTAGGATTTTTATTTAACTCTGTTATTACTTTTTCTACGTCTTTCATAGATTTACTCCATGCATGAACGTACACAAACGTATAGGCTTCAGGTTTGGATATGTTGGTGTAGCCTTTATTAACATAATTATTTATGTTATTTATAAGAGCATCTTCCTCTTCCAGTCCAGACCAGAGTACATCTCTGCAGGACACCACTGGTTTTCCATTGCTCCATACAATTTTACCTTTATAGTCATTTTGCTTATTATAATTAAGGTAGAATATACCGTCAACATTTGAACAAGTAGTGTATTTATTCCATAATTTAGTATCATAAAGTGACCAATCATCCAAAACTGATACATACCTTTCATCTACATCTGCCATATAATTGTTTAATCTTTTTAGATATGCGTTTAAAGAATCTTCCTTAAATTTACTAGGGTACATATAACCATTGCCAGAAGGTGATACTACAAAGTTATCCCTATAAGGAATTGAAGATGTATTTTTATAATATAGTTTAAAAACGGTAGGAGCTAGTTCATACATAGAAGGACTTATGCTGAATCCCATATTAAAACTACCTCTTTTAGGAGATCCGTACCATTTTTTAGATCCATAATTACTCCCCAGGTTCCACTGCTGGTTATCTCCATCTGACATTATAAAAGTTACGTAGTGCATAGGTTGAGAGAAAAGTTTTTTATCAGGCTTTACACTGCTTTTTTGTGTTAAAGGTACTGATGGAAAGGCACTTAATACTGTTAAATTGTAAGACCAATCTGCAGGAACCATACTTACTCCATTTTTAGAGGCTGCACTTACATTACTATGTTCGTCAGGCCCCCATCCAAGGCATGTAGAGTCCTTTTTCATAGACTCAAAAACTTTATCCCTTAGTGAGAAATCTTTTAGATCATCCTCATAAAACACTAAACATTTACTCATGATTCCATAATCTCTAAGAGGAGCATTTTTATTTGGAGACAGCTGAATTACAACGGAATGGTTTAGTCCTGAATTCCACAAATTATTATAAGCCCAATATTTATCGGTGTTTACACAATCACCCTGTATTTTAATTCCTGTACTTTTAACCTTATCTTCTATAGATTTATCTATAGCTATGGAATTTTTTAATGCTGCAAGAGAGCAGGCATTGTTAATAGAAGGGTTTTTCTCAGGATAACTGCTGTAAAGTACATATCCAGACACTAGTGATTTAAATTTATCTAATAAATACCAGGGATCTTTTACTATGGTATAAGTTACCCCGTAATTTGTTTTTAAATCATCCAGCCATATTTTGTAATCAGGTTGATTTTTGTTTAAAGTATATATTTGAGAATATGACTTATTTGATATTACTCCTTGAAGGGTGACTATCATAGTTTTTTCTGCAGGAGTTAGATCATTTTGGTAAATTACATAAAGGTGATGTGGTATTTTCGAGTTTTTTACATAATAAGGCTTGCCTAAAAAAGCATGTACATTTGGAATAAATATACCAAATAAAAAAATAGAAATAATTAGTACAATAGATTTTTTAAATTTCATATGAATTTACCTCCTAATCTTATTATGCAGTTTTTTGGTTAGTTTATTAGAAATTTGGTTTGGTAAGATATAGTAGGAGATGTTTAAAAAATAGGAATATTTTTAGATGTATAATATTTGGAGAAACTCTAATTTTAAAAAATATATTGACAATAAATTTCCTGTATTCTATTATATAGAAAGAGTTTAATTAAATATAGTGATATGCAAAGAAGAGGATTAGTAGAAATGATATTTTTTTAAGAGAGGAAACGGGTGGTGAAAGTTTCTAAATGTACATTTTGAACCTACCTTTGAGTTCTGTTAGAATACAGCGGTAATTGCCGTTATAATTATAATTGAGAGAATATGTTTAATATTTTAAATATATTAATCAGGGTGGTACCGCCGACGTAACCTCGGTCCCTTTTGGGATTGGAGGCTTTTTTATATTTAAAGGAAAAACTAACTACACTAGATTCAAATTTTGGAGGTAATTAAAATTGAGTAAAAAGATGGTAGAACAAATAACATCAAGAGATGAAGATTTTGCACAGTGGTATACAGACATTGTAAAAAAAGCAGAATTAGCTGATTATTCAAGTGTAAGAGGCTGTATGATAATACGTCCTTATGCTTATGCTATGTGGGAAAATATTCAGAGTTATTTAGACAAAAGATTTAAAGAAACAGGACATCAAAATGTATATATGCCCTTATTTATTCCTGAAAGTCTTCTTCAAAAGGAAAAGGATCATATAGAGGGATTTGCACCAGAAGTTGCCTGGGTAACTCACGGTGGTAATGAAGAACTTACAGAAAAATTATGTGTTCGTCCAACATCAGAAACATTATTTTGTGAACATTATGCTAAGATAGTTCAGTCTTATAAAGACTTGCCTAAGCTTTACAATCAGTGGTGTTCTGTAGTTAGATGGGAAAAGACTACAAGACCTTTCCTTAGAACTACAGAATTTTTATGGCAAGAAGGTCATACTATACATGAAACTAAGAAGGAAGCCCAAGAGGAGACCACAAGGATGCTGAATGTATATGCGGATCTTTGTGAAAAAGTACTGGCTATTCCGGTATTAAAAGGACAGAAAACTGACAGTGAAAAATTTGCAGGAGGAGAAGCTACATATACTATAGAAGCACTTATGCATGATGGAAAGGCACTTCAGGCTGGTACATCTCATTACTTAGGACAGAACTTTGCGAAATCTTTTGGAATGCAGTATTCAGATAAAGAAGGAAAACTTCAATATGTATACCAGACTTCCTGGGGTGTAACAACCCGTCTTTTAGGAGCAATTATAATGGTACATGGCGATGATAATGGACTCGTAGTTCCACCTAGAATAGCTCCTACTCAGGTAATTATAGTACCTATAGCACAGCATAAAGAAGGAGTACTGGATAAGGCAAACGAACTAAAAGATAGAATAGCTAAATTTGCAAGAGTTAAACTTGATGACAGTGATAAAATGGCTGGATGGAAGTTTAGTGAATATGAGATGAAGGGAGTTCCTATACGTCTTGAAGTAGGACCAAAGGATATCGAGAAAAATCAAGTTGTACTTGTAAGGAGAGACAGTGGAGAAAAGATAATAGTATCCATGGATAACCTGGAAAAGGATATACCAGATCTTTTAGATAAAATTCATGACGGTATGTTTGAAAAGGCAAAAAATCTTATAGAAAACAATACAAATAATGCTGTAAACATGGAAGAGTTTAAAGATATAATGGAAAATAAAATAGGTTTTGTAAAGGCTATGTGGTGTGGAGACGCTAAATGTGAAGAAAAAATTAAAGAAGTTACTGGTGCATCTTCAAGATGCATTCCATTTGAACAAGAACATATTTCAGATACCTGCGTGTGCTGTGGTAAAAAAGCTGATAAATTAGTTTATTGGGGAAAAGCATATTAAAGAAACCTGTGTTAATATAATACTTCAATTTTTAGAAATGCTATCAAAATTTTGATAGTATTTCTTTTTGGCAAATAAATTTAGTGGTTACTTGCAAATATCATAGATATTTGGTTAAAAATAACTTTAAAAATATTTTGTAAATACTAGTAGGAAAAAGAGTATTTATTGCTATAATATAAGTAGATTATGAGTTGAAATAAAGTGGAGGCTTACATATGTTTAATAGCAAAAAATTTAAAGGTAACAAATTCAAATATGTTATTTATTATTCACTATTAGCTGTTATAATTGTGTTTATAGTTAATGAATACTCTAGCCAATTAAAATATGAGCACATAAAATATAGTGATTTTATAAATTATATTAACCAAAATAAAATATCTAATGTACAAATATCCAAGGATAGGCTAATAATAACTCCCAAGGATAAGGATACAGCTCATAAAGGAAAAATACTTTATACTGAAAGGGTAGATGATCAGAATTTAATTAAAAAGCTAAATGATGCCAAAGTTCAATATGAAGGCGTGTCACAGGAAAGCTCTCTAATGAGAAGCCTTTTTACAAATTGGATTTTACCCTTAAGTATAATTATGTTTTTTGGAAGTATTTTAATGGGAAGATTAGATAAAAAAATGGGCAGTGGAGTTATGTCCTTTGGGAAGAATACCGCTAAAATATATGCGGAAAATGAAACTGGCGTGAACTTTAGTGATGTGGCAGGACAGGAAGAAGCTAAAGAATCTCTGATTGAAATAGTTGATTTCTTGCATAACTCTCAAAAATATGTATCAATAGGTGCAAAGCTTCCTAAGGGGGCACTCCTTGTAGGGCCACCAGGGACAGGAAAGACTCTTCTTGCAAAAGCTGTAGCAGGGGAAGCTAAAGTCCCATTTTTCTCTATATCAGGTTCTGCTTTTGTAGAGATGTTTGTAGGTATGGGGGCATCTAGAGTTAGAGATTTATTTAAACAGGCACAGGAAAAGGCTCCTTGTATAGTATTTATAGATGAAATAGATGCCATAGGTAAAAGTAGGGGTGGCAACGTATCTGGAAATGATGAGAGGGAGCAAACTTTGAATCAACTTCTTGCAGAGATGGATGGATTTGATTCTTCTAAAGGAGTTGTAATTTTAGCAGCTACCAATAGACCAGAAGTACTTGACAAGGCACTTTTAAGACCAGGAAGATTTGATAGAAGGGTTATAGTAGATAGGCCTGATTTAAAGGGAAGAGAAAGCATACTTAAAGTTCATACTAAGGGAGTTAAAGTTTCAGAAGATGTAGATTTAAATTCTATAGCAAAATCGACTCCTGGAGCTGTAGGAGCGGATTTGGCTAATATGATAAATGAAGCTGCTTTAAGGGCAGTGAAAAATGGTAGGGAAGAAGTAATTCAGGAAGACTTAGAGGAATCAGTAGAAGTAGTTATGGCTGGTAAAGAAAAGAAAGATAGAATTTTATCTGATGCTGAAAAAAGAGCTGTTGCTTTTCATGAAGTAGGTCATGCACTTGTGGCTGCATTATTAAAACATACGGATCCTGTACATAAGATAACTATAGTTCCGAGGACCATGGGTGCACTAGGTTATACGATGCAGCTTCCTACAGAAGAAAAATATCTTGTTAGCAAGGAAGAAATGATAGATAAGATATGTGTCATGCTAGGGGGAAGATCTGCAGAAGAAGTAGAGCTTAATAGCATATCTACAGGTGCATCTAATGATATTGAAAGAGCTACGGAAACAGCTAGGAGCATGGTGACTATGTATGGAATGACAGATAGATTTGATATGATGGGACTAGAATCAATAAAAGATAGATATTTGGATGGAAGACCGGTGCAAAATTGTAGTGCGGAAACGGCTGCTATTATAGATGATGAAACCTTGAACATAATAAAAGAATGTCACGAAAAGGCAAGAAGTATTATTAAAGAAAATAAGGATTTACTCATAAAGATATCTGAAAGCCTAATTGAAAAAGAAACTTTAATGGGAGAGGAATTTATGGACATAATAAAAGAATATAATGACAAAAAACAGGAAACTCAGGATACAAAACTCTGATTATGGACTACTCTAAGGCATTTGGAAGAAAATAGGATAGAATACTCAATGGTTATTTCTTTGAAAATGCCTAATGGGTAACTTATGAAATGGAGATAGTAATATGTATAGAGACGATTTAAAAAAGGAATTGGAGAAAGAAGTCGAGCTGGATCTTGAAAGGGAAAAATTAGAAGAAGTCTTAAAAGAAATTGAGGTACAAATTTTAGAATACATTGAGAGTAGAAAAAAAGTAATAGACTATATTTTAAAGCTAAGAGAAAAAAATTTGGAACAGTACGAAGATGATGAAGACAAAGTTATAGAATATTTTAACCATGAAATGTACGAAAAGGAAGAACAGTATAGGCTAGTAAATAAAAGCATAAAAGAACTTACCATACTGAGCAATTCACCTTATTTTGGTAAGGTAAAATTTCAGGATGAATATGGAGAGGAAGAAATATACATAGGTAGGTTTGGTGTGACAGGAAGGAAAAGTTACGAACCTATTGTAATTGACTGGAGATCACCTGTATCTTCTTTGTTTTATGCAGGTAAGCTGGGAACTGTAAAATATACATCTCCTATGGGAGAAGTAGAAACAGAAGTGCTTTCTAAAAGACAATTTATTATAAAAAAATCTAATCTAGTAGGTATGTTTGATTCCAGTATAGATGTAAAAGATGAAATCTTGCAAATGGTACTTAGCAAAAATGCTGGTGAAAAGTTAAAAGATATTGTAATGACTATACAAAAAGAACAGGATAATTTAATAAGACAGCCTAGAACAGGGGCTATTGTGGTAAATGGAGTAGCAGGAAGTGGAAAAACTACTATAGCACTGCATCGGGTAGCTTACTTATTATACAATTATAGAAAGGTTCTCCAAGGAAAGGTACTGATATTAGGTCCTAACAGCATATTTATAGACTATATTTCACTTGTACTTCCAAGTTTAGGAGAGGAAAAGGTTACTCAAACTACTTTCAGAGAATTTGCAGAGGATATGCTAAATGTGCCTTATATAATGGATTTTAAGGATTATATGGAAAAAATATTAAGTCACCAAAAAGATTTTTCTGAAGAAATTAAGTATAAGGGTTCTTTAGAATATGTGCAGGATATAGATAATTTTATTGGCAGCTTGGAAAAAGATTGTTTTAAAATAGAGGATGTGTTTTTTTACGATAAACTTATAATATCTGGAGAAGACATAAATAAGATGCTTAATTATTATTTTAAAGATATGCCTCTGTTTAAGAGAAGTTCCAGGATAAAAAGAGTCATATACTCTAAGGTAAGGGATGAAAGAAACAGGCTAATAATATCTATACAAAAAGAATATGAAAATAAGGTGAAGAGTCTAACGGAAAGTGAACTAAATGATTGTGGAAATGAGCTGGAGTACAAAAGACGAAATGATATAAGAGATGTAATAAAAGAAGTAATTAGTATCAAAAAAAATAAGTTAATTTGGCTTAAAAATCCTGATGTAATTACATTATACAATGATTTTAATGGAAATAAACTGCTAATTTATGATGACTTAGCTCCTATTTTATATTTAAAAATAAAGCTGGAAGGGTTAAGATATAGAGATGAAATAAGACATATAGTGATAGATGAAGCACAAGATTATTCCCCACTACAGTTTCGGGTTATTTATGAACTTACAAAGTGTAAATCTTTTACTATAGTAGGAGATACCAATCAAAAAATTATATTTTCAAAAGAGACACCTGCTGTGGAGAAATTGGAAAACATACTCCCGGATTTGGAGATAAAGCGTTTTTCATTAAATAAGAGCTATAGATCCACAAATGAGATAATTGATTATGCTAATAAATATCTAGAAGAGGATAAAACCGTGCCTCTAGTTAGAAGTGGAAAAAAAGTTGTGGAAAAAAGGGTAGATAATTCCAAAGAACTTGTGGACAAAATACTAGATAATGTTGTAGAATTAAAAGAAAGAGGTTATGAAAGTATAGCCATAATTTGCAGGGATTTAAAAGACACGGAAGCTATAGGTAATTTAATAAAAGCAAGAATTCATATAAATGTGCTTGATAGAGAAGATATGATTTATTCCAGCGGCGAGGTTATACTTCCAAGTTATTTTGCCAAAGGTTTAGAATTTGACGCGGTTATAATGATAGATACCTGTGAAAAAAATGAAAATACATTAAAATATATAATGGCTACAAGGGCGCTGCATGAATTATATGTGTATAAGACTTCCTCGATTAATTAAAAGTTTACTAAGCTTCAGGTTTAAATCAATTATCCTGAAGCTTAGTGTTTTGTAAAGGAGATATGATCTATGGGGGATAAATTACTAGAATCAATTGAAAAAGCTGAATTGAATCATACACTTGATAAAAGTGAAATAGTTGAATTATTTAACAGTAACGAACATAATGAAGAACTTTTTAAAGCGGCAGACAGAGTAAGAAAAAAATATGTAGGGGATGAAGTACATTTAAGAGGACTGATAGAATTTTCTAATATATGCAAAAGAAATTGCATGTACTGTGGACTTAGACGTGATAATAAAAATATCAAAAGATATAGAATAGAGCCGGATAAAATAATTGAATTAGCAAAAAAAGCAGTAGGATACGGCTATAAAACAGTTGTTTTGCAGTCTGGAGAAGACGATTACTATACTGTAGATAAGCTAAAATACATAATATCAAATATGAAGAAAATGGACATAGCTGTAACTCTCAGCATAGGTGAAAAAACTTTTGAAGAGTATAAAGCTTTTAAAGAAGCTGGAGCAGATAGATATTTAATAAGAATAGAAACTACGGATCCGGAACTGTATGCAAAAATGGACCCTGGGATGAGTTATGAAAATAGAAAACGCTGCTTGAAAGATCTTGGAAAGTTAGGATATGAAGTTGGTACAGGATGTCTTATAGGTCTTCCTGGCCAAACTTTTGAGTCGCTTGCAGAGGATATATTATTTTTTAAAGAAATAGATGCAGATATGGTAGGAGTAGGGCCTTTTATTCCAAATGCAGATACGCCTTTAAGAGATGAAAAAGGTGGAACGTTTATAAATGCTCTTAAAGTTATGGCTATAAGCAGACTGATTATGCCAGATATTAATCTTCCTGGTACAACAGCTATGGAAACTTTAAATCCAAGAGGCAGGACTATAGCTCTTCAGAGTGGAGCTAATGTAGTTATGCCAAATGTAACGGAAGGTGTATATAGGAAGCTTTATGCACTATATCCAGGTAAAATTTGCACAGGGGATACTCCTGCCCAATGCAGAGATTGTATAACCGGTAAAATAATTACTATAGGAAGGGTCATATCTGGTTCTAAAGGATTTAGAGTAAAAAAATAGTTGAAATCATTAGATATTTGTGATAAACTTAGAACAATTTAATAAATTAGTTACCTTAGGGTAGAGGTGCTGTAACTATCAGTATTTATTTTTAGTCGGCGGACGTTGAAAAATAAAGAAAGGAGCTGCAGCCGAAAAAACTAGTTTGGCGAAACTGTTTTTGGCTTTGTACATAATATGTTCAAAGCTGTCATTGAAAAGGCATATTCATTTTATATGATTTAATGGATATACTTTTAGTGGAGAGCTACAAAGGTACACGACCATGCATATTTGTGCAGTATAGGTGTTGTGTCCCTTTACTGCACTATTTTTTTATAAGATTCATTGATAACAAACAATTTAGGGAGGAGTATTATGGCAATTATTGTTCAGAAATATGGAGGGAGTTCAGTAGGAACTCCAGAGAAGATAAAAAATGTAGCAAAGACGGTAGTTAGTAGGGTTGAAAATGGAGATAGTCTAGTAGTTGTAGTATCAGCTATGGGAGATACTACAGATGACTTAATAGCCCTTTCAAAAAAAATTACAGATACCCCAGATAAGAGAGAATTAGATGCACTTTTGTCTACTGGCGAAATGATGTCCTGTGCACTGCTTGCTATGGCTATAAAAGATTTAGGATATGATGCTGTAAGTTATACTGCTTATCAAATTGGCATAAAAACTAGTGGACAATATGGCAAATCTCTTATATGTGATATAAATGGAGAAAAAATAAAGAAAAGTTTGGATGAAGGAAAAGTTGTAATTGCAGCAGGTTTCCAGGGTATAAATGATAAAGGAGATATAACTACTCTAGGAAGAGGAGGGTCAGATACCTCTGCTGTTGCAATAGCTGTAAAACTAAAAGGAAGTTGTGAGATATATACAGATGTAGATGGCATATACAGTGTAGATCCTAGAAAATATAAAGATGCTAAAAAACTAGATGAAATAGATTATGAGGAAATGCTTGAACTTTCAAGTTTAGGTGCTCAAGTTATGCATTCTAGATCTATAGAATTAGCTCAAAAGTATAATATACCCGTATATGTGGGATTAAGCAATAGTGATATAAGAGGAACAGTTATTAAGGGGGTAGATAGTATGAATTTAGAGAGTAAACCAGTAACAGGACTTGCAACAAGTGATGAAGATGCAGCAATAACGCTAACAAATATTGATAACGACATAAACATTATTTCCAATTTATTTGAGAAGATAGCAGAAAAAAGAGTAAATGTAGATATGATAAGCCAAACTGCACCTGTAAGTGGAAAGGTGAATATATCATTTACTGTACCAAAAATTGACTTAAAAGATTGTCTTACTATTTTAAAAAGTTATTTCAATGAAAAAACTAAGGTTGATATAGATGAAAACATTACTAAATTTTCAGTAGTTGGTATAGGAATGAAAACTACTTCTGGAGTAGTTGCAAAGATGCTTAAATTATTTAAAGAAAACAATATAGGTGTAAAGATGATAACTACATCTGAGATAAGAATTACTTGTGCTATAAAACAAGAAGATAAAATGAAAACTATAAACTTAGTAGCAAAAGAATTTAATTTATAGTTTTATTCGGATAAATCTTGACGTATATTCGGAGTATGCTTATGAAATTAAGAGCATATTTAAAAACTTTTAGGAGGAAACCAGTGTGAAAATGATGGGTAGTATGGAGATCAGAAACAATGTTTTATACATTGGTGGGATGAGTACGGGGGAATTAGTGAAAGAATTTAAGACTCCTCTCTATGTAATGGATGAAGAATTAGTAAGGGATAGGTGCAGGAGATATTACAAGTCTTTCGAGGCTGATAAAGCTAATAAGGTCACTTATGCAGGTAAAGCCTTTTTAACTTTGGCTATGTGTCAGATAATAAACAGTGAGGGATTGTATTTGGATGTAGTATCAGATGGAGAATTGTATACTGCACTAAAAAGCGGCTTTCCTATGGAAAAAGTCTATTTTCATGGAAATAATAAAACTTTAGATGAAATAGATATGGGAGTAAAACTTGGAGTAGGTAAGTTTGTAGTAGATAATTTCTATGAGATGGAAAAGATAAATTCCGCAGCAAAGAAATATGGAAAAATACAAGAAATACTCCTTAGAGTGACACCAGGAATAGAGGCTCATACCCATGACTATATAAAAACTGGTCAAATAGATTCTAAATTTGGATTTACAATGTTAAATAATGAAGTTATGAATATAATAAAAAATGCAGTTGATTTTCCTAATTTAAAATTTGCTGGAATCCACTGTCATATAGGTTCTCAAATATTTGAAACCAAACCTTATGAAGACGAAGTTGAAATTATGTTAAATTTAGTTAAAAAAGTAAAAGATGAATTGGGCTGTGAAGTAGAGGAATTAGACCTTGGCGGCGGATTTGGAATATACTATACTGAAGGGGATAAACCTAAATCTGTAGAAGATTTTTGCAGTATTATACTTCAAAAGGCAAAGGAAAAAGCTAAAGAGCTTGATTTAAAACTTCCTACGCTTGTGATAGAACCTGGCAGGTCTATAATTGGTAATGCAGGAACAACTCTTTATACCGTAGGATCTATAAAGAATATTCCAGGTGTAAGAAAATATGTATCTGTAGATGGAGGCATGGCGGACAATATAAGGCCGGCTTTGTATGGTGCAAAGTACGAATGTGTTTTAGCAAATAGAGTAAATGACAGCGTAAAGGAAACAGTTACCATAGCAGGAAAATCCTGTGAATCGGGAGACATATTAATAAAAGATGTGGAACTCCCAGAAAGCAAAAGTGGTGACATATTAGCTGTGTTTACCACAGGAGCTTATGGATATTCTATGTCTAGTAATTATAATAAGATTCCAAAACCTGCAGCAGTTTTAGTAAAGGAAGGAAAGGAAAGGCTAATTGCTAAAAGACAAACCTTTGAGGATTTAATAGAAAATGAAATAATGTTATAATTTAAATCCATCCTGAGTGTGAATTAATATTTTGTGGTTTTATTGGGAACAATAATCAAAGCAAAATTCTTTTTCACAGGAAAGGATGGATTTTTTATGCTTTACATTGTATGCATTATAGGTATAGGGATAATTTTATTGCTCATGATGACTTATAGCAAACTCAATAGGGTTGATTGTAGAAATGAAAATGTAGGAGAGGATATTTCTACACTAATTGTTGATAGAGAAGAATTAAAGAAATATGCTAGAGAAATATCAACTGTTCCGTCTGCAGTTCAAAGAAGAAGCTGCAAGAAGCAATTAATAAAGAGTTTGGATAAAAGTTATGGAAGAATTTTAGCTGGATACAATTTTTTTGATGAGGAAATTAAAGATAGAGAGGAAATAGTATCCTGTGCCGAATGGCTTTTAGATAATTTGTATCTGGTAAAAAAGGAATACAAAGATATAAAAAATAATATGTCTGAAAAATATTATAAAAATCTTCCTGTAATGACTGAAGGCACTATGAAAGGCTTCCCTAGAATATACTACATTGCTAGGGAAATGTTATCAAAGACTCAGGGAACTGTAAAAGAAAATACCATAGAGACATTCATAAATGCATATCAGGAAAACACAATATTAAGAAGTGGAGAACTCTGGGCAATACCTATAATGATAAGGATAGCTTTGATTCAAAATATAAGTAGTATAACTGATCGTATGGTATTTATGCAAAAAGAAAGAAAGAGGGCAAAAAGTGAAGCAGAGGATATTATAAATTCTAAAGAGAATGAAAATGAAATAATTAATAAGTTAAAGGATAAAAATATTAAATTTACACCCCATTTTACAGAAGGATTCATTAAAACATTAAGGGATAATTTTATAAGAAATGCTGAAATATATAATTGGATAGATGAAGAGCTAGATAAAGAAGATAGCAGCGTTAAAAGGATGGTAAATATAAATCACCAAAAGCAGGGTATATGCCAGATTTCTATGGAAAATTCCATAAGTGGAATGGTAGAAATATCTGCATTGAACTGGAAAGAAAATTTTGAAAGATTGTCCTACGTAGAAGAAATATTGAAAATGGATCCTGCAGGAATTTACAGTGAAATGGATTTTAAGTCTAAGGATTATTACAGACATAGAATAGAGAAAATGTCTAAAAATATAAACATACCTGAATCTTTTATAGCCAAGAAGGCTATAGAGTGTGCAAAAGAAGCTTGTGGAGAAGAATATGAAAAACATGTAGGGTATTATTTAATCGATAAGGGTATAAGCTGTCTTGATAAAAAAATAAAAGACAGTACAAGAGAATATAAAAATTTGCATTACAAAGCTCGAAATAATATAACGGTTAACTTCTATATAGGTAGTATTGTATTTGGAACTATTTTTCTAGATGCGCTCATAAGTGGTATAAATTTTTATGTAGACAATTTATCTTTGTGGAAATATATATTAGGAGCAATTGTACTCTTTATACCTTTAAGTGATATATTTATATCTATATTCAACTGGAGTGTAAATAAGCTTGTAAAACCCAGGTTTATACCTAAAATTGAATTTAGAGATGGTGTACCTGAAAAGTTTAGTACGGTAGTAGTAATACCTGCTATTATAAACGATATTAAGCAGGTTAAAAAACTTATAGGTGATATAGAGGTTTATTATCTAGCAAATGAAGAAAAAAATTTGTATTTTGCACTATTAGGTGATTTTAAGGATAGCCTTGAAAGAGAAGAGAAAGATGATAAATTAATAGTAGATACAGCTTTAAATGAAATAGGAAAATTAAATAAGCAATATTCTCAAGGGCAAAAAGACAAATTTTATTTTTTAAGCAGGTTTAGGAAATATAATGAGAAAGAGGGAAAGTGGATTGGATGGGAAAGAAAACGTGGAAAGCTTATGGAGTTCAACTCTCTTATAAGGGGAAATGATAATACAAGTTATGATGTTATAAGTGGTGACATAAAAAATTTATATGATGTAAAGTATGTTATAACTTTGGATGCAGATACTAAATTGCCTAAAGACACAGCTAAATTCCTCATAGGAGCTATGGCTCATCCCCTAAACATACCTTATCTGAATCGTGACGGTAAAAAAGTAATAAGGGGACACGGCCTTATGCAGCCTAGAGTAAGTGTCAGTGTATTAAGTGCAAATAAAACTCTTCATTCCAGTATATTTTCAGGCGAAACAGGAATAGACGTATATACAAATGCTATTTCTGATGTGTATGAAGATTTATTTGACGAAGGTATATTTACGGGTAAAGGTATTTATGATGTAGATGTATTTAACAGTGTTTTAAAAGGTGAAATACCCGAAAATTCTGTATTAAGCCATGATCTTTTAGAAGGATCTTATACAAGAGCTGCTCTTGTGACTGATATAGAACTTGTAGATGGATATCCTGCTTACTATAATACCAGTTGTAAAAGACTTCATAGGTGGGTAAGAGGAGACTGGCAGCTGCTTCCCTGGTTATTTAAAAAAAGTTCTTTAAATAGGTTATCAAAGTGGAAGATAATAGATAACTTAAGAAGAAGCATTATAGCACCCTCCGTAATGGTGTTAATTATAGTGTCTATGACATTATTTAAAAATTTAAATGATTTTTTGGTGGTAGCTTTTGTTTCAATACTTTCACCTATACTTTTTGACGTATCTGAAACAGTAGTTTCTCCTATAAGGGGAAATGGACTTTCAGGTAAAATAAGTAATTTTAAAACTGTAGTAGAACAATTCTTTCTAATACTAAGTTTTCTACCTTATCAGGCGTATTTAATGTTGGATGCTATAATTAGAACTCTTTACAGGCTTTTTATAAGTAAAAAAAATTTGCTCCAATGGCAGACTGCAGCAGATGCAGAGGCCACTTGTAAAAAGGGATTGGAAAGTTATTTAAGGTCTATGTGGATAGGCAGTGCATTAGGTATTATTATAGCTTTTTTGGGCTTTAGAAGCTCTGTAGAAGATGCTGTTTTGGTAGTACCTTCCTGTATAATCTGGATTTTTTCACCGTGGATTGCATTTAATATAAGCAATGAGAGAAAAAATACTGAGGAAGATATTCATAAGGAAGAAAAAGATATATTGAGAAGATTGGGAAGAGAAACTTGGGCTTATTTTGAAGATTTTATATCACCTGAAAGTAATTGGCTTTCTCCGGACAATTATCAGGAAGAACCGTATAAGGGAGTAGCCTACAGAACTTCTCCTACTAACATGGCTATGGGGATTTCTTCTAATATAGTTGCTTACGACTTAGGATATATAGGCATAAAAGAGCTCATATATAGACTCCACCATATAATATCCAATATGGAATCCTTAGAAAGGTATAGAGGACATTTTTATAATTGGTATGACATAAAAAATAAAGTTCCTCTAAGGCCTAGATTTATATCTACAGTTGATAGCGGGAATTTAGTGGCATACATGTGGCTTACGGAAGAATCACTGGAAGAATATCTGAGCTATCCTATAATAAATAAAAATTTGCCAGATGGATTTAAGGATACTTTGAAGCTAGCGCAAAATGAATTATATAGTAAACTTAAAATTGAATATGCTTATGGTAATTTTATAGATAAACTTTCTAAGGACAATTTAACCGTATTTTCCTTAGAAAGTTTATTGCAGGATTTAAATACAGAATGTGTGAAGTTTATAGGGGCTGGTAAGAACTTATATTGGAATGAGAAAGTTAAAAATATGACCTGTAAACTTGTGGATGAATTAAATGAATTTTTCCCCTGGATTTATTTAATAAATGAAAATGAGGAATTTCATGATTTTAGGCCTGAATTGAACGAATTGGCAACTAAAATTCCTTTAAGAGAACTTCCAGAAGCTTTTGATAAATTGATTAATCTTATGGATAAAGGTAATAAAAAAGACTCTTCAGAAGAAGAAAATAGACATAAAGATGATTTGAAAAAATTATTGTTGGACAGTAAATTAAATTTATGTAATTTTATATCTAATGTAAAAAATGTAATAGAAAAATTGAGAACCATTGATGAAGAACATAATTTTAGTATGCTTTATAGTAAAAAAAGACAGCTTTTTGCTATAGGATATGATGTTGAAAAGGATACTATTGGCAAAAATTATTATGACCTTCTAGCATCTGAGGCAAGGCAGGCTAGCTTTGTATCTATAGCTAAAGGTGAGATTAAACAAAACCACTGGTTTAACCTTGGTAGATCCATGGCTTCTATGGGAGGTGGAAAGGCATTAGTTTCTTGGTCTGGAACTATGTTTGAATATTTAATGCCACTTATAATTATGAAAAGCTTCCCTAATACTTTGTTGAGTGAAACCTATGAATATGTGGTTAAAGCTCAAAAAAAATATGGTGAGAAAAGAAGAGTCCCTTGGGGAATTTCAGAATCTGCTTACTATGACTTTGACATAAATTCTATATATCAGTATAAGGCTTTTGGAATACCGGCAGCTGGATTAAAAAGAGGACTTATTAATGAATTGGTAATAGCACCTTATGCATCCTTAATGGCTCTTCAGGTTGATTTTAAAAGTGCATTTTATAACGTAAAAAATCTTATAAAATCTAAGGCTGAGGGCAGATATGGATTTTATGAAGCTATAGATTATACTAGGGAAAGACTTGCAAGAAAGCAAAAGTGTGCTCTGGTAAAATGCTTTATGATACATCATCAGGGAATGAGTTTTATGTCACTGGATAATGTGCTTATGGAAAATGTACTTCAGGAAAGATTTCATAGAATTCCTAGGGTAAAATCTGCAGAACTTTTACTTCAAGAGAAGATTCCTAAGAACATAATCTATAATCATGAAGAACATAGTACAAATGAAAAACCTATAGTAAAGAATGAAAATGTAATTGCTAGAAAGTTTACCGGAGCATCTACAGAAATACCAGTAGTGAATATAATTTCTAGTAACAATTATTCTATGATGATAACCAATAGCGGCAGTGGATATAGTAAAAGAGGTAACATGACAATTTATAGATGGCGTGAGGATGCCACAAAAGATGATACGGGAATGTTTTTTTATATAAAGAATATAAATTCAAATGAATATTGGAGTGCTGCTTATGAACCTTGTGAACATGAAGGAGAGGAATATGAAGTGATATTTTCGCCTGATAAATCAGAATTTAGAAGAAAAGATGGAAACTTAAGAACTTATACAGAAGTTACTGTATGCCAAGAAGAAGAAGGTGAAGTGAGAAGAATTTCTATTACAAATACAGGTGAAAAGAGGAGAGAAGTTGAAATAACCAGTTATATGGAAGTAACCTTGTCACCTTATAATGCGGATTTGGTTCACCCTGCATTCCAGAAATTATTTATAGAGACTGAATTTATACACAATCCTGTATGTTTACTTGCAAGCAGAAGACCTAGAAAAAAGGATGAAAAAAGACCATGGTTAGTGCAGACTATAGCAGTGGAAGGAGAACAATTAGGTTCAATCCAGTATGAGACCAGCAGAATGAAGTTTATAGGAAGAAATAGAAATCTAAGAAACCCAAGGGCAATGGATAATGATGTGCAGCTTACTAAGTCCGTAGGAGCTGTAATTGATCCTGTAATAAGCATTAGGGTAAGAATAGCTGTAGATCCAGGAAAGACCTGCAAGGTAGCATATACTACTGCAATTACAGGCTCCAGAGAAAAGGCAATCGAAATTGCAAATAAGTATAGGGATATGTTTAATATAAATAGAATATTTAAACTATCCTGGACAGAATCTCAGATGGAAATGAAGTATTTGGGTATAAAATCCAATCAAATAAATATGTATCAAAAAATGGTCTCAAGGATTTTATTCTTAAATAGCTCCCTTGAGCAAAGAAAAGAATATATTATGAATATAAGAAAAGGACAGTCTGCTTTATGGGCTTATGGAATTTCAGGTGATTTACCTATAGTACTTGCCGTTATAAGGAATGAAAATCACATGTCACTTGTGAGACAGCTTTTAAGTGCACATGAGTACTGGATGTGGAAAGGGTTGTCGGTAGATTTAGTTTTTATAAATTTACAAGATAGCTCATATATGCAACCTCTTCAAAATAAGTTGGGGGATGCTGTGAATTCTAAAGCTTCAAGATATAAGAAAAATATTGATGGGGGAATATTTTTATATAATAAAGATACTATGAAGAAAGAAGATATAGAACTCCTTATAGGCATATCTAAACTTGTAATAGATGGAGATAAGGGAGAACTGTTTGAGCAGATTGAAGATAGTATATATTTACCAGAGGGTAGTATGGAGAAGATTGGTGAAAACACAAGCTTAGCCTTAAAAAACAAATCTTCTTATCATTTTCAACTTCCAGAGCTTCAGTATTTTAATGAGGTAGGGGGATTTTCTTCACAAGGAAAATCGTACATTATAGTGCTAAAGGATCATAATCATACTCCGGTTCCATGGATAAATGTAATTTCAAACAAAAAGTTTGGATTCCATATTTCTGAAAGTGGTACTTCTTATACATGGAGTAAAAATAGTAGGGAAAATAAACTTACAACCTGGTCAAATGATCCAGTTATGGATGGAGAGTCTGAAAGCATTTACCTAAGAGACGAGGTTACAGGACAGATATGGAGTATATCTCCTGAACCTATAAGAGATTCTGGACAGTATGTAATAGAACATGGATTTGGGTATTCCAATTTTAAACATGAGGCTAATGGGATAGTAGGCGAAATGGATGTTTTTGCTGATATGAATGAAAGCGCAAAAGTGTTTAAAATAAAGCTAAAGAATATAAGTGGAAAGAGAAGAAAGATTTCAGTAACTTATTATGCAAAATTAGTATTGGGAGTTTGCCATGAGCAGACAGCACAGTATATATGTACAGGATTTAACAAGGAATCGGAATATATATATGCTAGAAATCCATATAGTGAGCACTTTAATCAAGGAATATGTTACATGAAAATTTTAGGAGGAGAAGAACTTTCTTATACTGCTAGTAGAAAAGAATTTATAGGTAGGGGAGGAGATATATCTAAACCTAAAGCACTGGAAGGTGAACAATTTTCTAATAAAGTAGGGGCAGGATTTGATCCTTGTTTAGCTGAGAATGTAAAAGTAGAATTGGATACAAATTCAGAAGAAGAGGTACTAATTTTATTTGGAGAAGAAGATAGTTCTGAAGAAGTGAGAAGGGTAGTTGAAAAATATAGTAGTATAAAAAATGCATATATGGAATTAGAAAAAGTTCAGGAGTATTGGTCAAAATTATTTGGAACTATACAAGTGGATACGCCAGATGAATCCATGAATATAATGTTGAATGGGTGGCTTATGTATCAGATTATAGCTTGCAGATACTGGGCAAGAACAGCTTTTTACCAATCTGGAGGTGCCTATGGATTTAGAGACCAGCTTCAAGATGTAATGGCTATTTGCTATATAGATCCATCTGAAACTAGAAAACACATAATATACAGTGCTTCAAGACAGTATCTTGAGGGAGATGTACAGCATTGGTGGCATCCATTTGTTGAAAGTGGAATTAGAACTAGATTTTCCGACGATTTACTTTGGCTTCCTTATGTAGTAGAAGACTATATACAAAATACAGGCGATTACAGCATATTATCTGAAAAAGCTTTGTATTTGGAAGACACTGCCCTTCAAGATGGAGAAGATGAAAGATATAATATATCAAATGTGTCAGAAAAAAGCGGAACGATATATGAACACTGTATAAAAGCAATTGAAAAATCCCTTAAATTTGGAAGTCACAATATACCACTTATTGGTTCTGGAGATTGGAATGATGGTATGAGCACTGTAGGAAATAAAGGACAGGGTGAAAGTGTATGGCTTGGATGGTTTTTATATAATATACTAGATAAATTCATACCTATATGCACATTTGAAGGAGATGTGAAAAGTTCAAATAAGTACTCAGAGCTAAAAGAATTTATAAGAGAAAACATAGAAAAAAATGCATGGGATGGCGGCTGGTATAGAAGAGCCTATTTTGATGATGGAACTCCACTTGGTTCTGCAATGAATGAAGAGTGTCAAATTGATTCAATTTCTCAATCTTGGGCTGTTATATCAGGGGCCGCAAAAGAGTCTAGAGCAAAAGAAGCTATGGAAGCTTTGGAAAGAAATCTCATAAGAAGAGATAAGGGAATTATATTGCTTTTAAGCCCGGCTTTTGATAAATCCGATTTAGAACCAGGTTATATTAAAGGATATGTGCCTGGCGTCAGGGAAAATGGAGGCCAGTATACCCACGCTGCTATATGGTCAATTTTGGCACTAGCTAAAATGGGATATAATAATAAGGCATATAGTGCATTTTCTATGATAAATCCTATAAACCACAGTAACACATATTTAAATTGCCAGGTTTATAAAGTGGAACCTTATGTTATGGCAGCAGATGTGTATGCAGTTGAGCCTCATACAGGCAGAGGAGGATGGAGCTGGTATACAGGTGCGGCAGGATGGATGTATAGAACTGGAATAGAGTCAATACTTGGAATGAAATTCAAAGAAAAATTAGGATTTACAGTTTCTCCTTGTATACCAGACAGTTGGAATGGTTTTAGTATGAAATACACGAGAGGAAAGTGTATTTATAACATACAGGTTTTAAAAGACAATGAAAAGGGAATATGGTTAGATGGAAACAAGGTTTCACAAGGTATAATACCTTTTTTAAGAGAGGGCGAGCATGAAGTAAAAGTATATATGTAACCCAGGTAAAAATTTCCATAGCATTTTTTACAGGTTTATAGTAGAATATATGATAATATTCGATATAGTTTAAATCCTTTGAAAGAAAGCAAGTAAATTTAAAAACAGATTTTTAGAGAGCTGTATGAGGTGAAATTACAGTAATTATGCTTGAATTGAATGGATTCTTGAGGAGAAAAATGAATTAAATTAGTAGTTTTAACCGTAAGTCTTACGTTATAAAGACAGGATATTTTGTAATCCATATGAGAAAAAGATGTAATTTTATCTTTTTGAATTTAGGTGGTACAGCGGTAAATACGCCCTATGATTTTTATATCATAGGGATTTTTTTTATAAATGCTTAAAGGGAGGCAATAATCATGGAAGAAAAGAAAAAAGTAATATTTAGTGGCATTCAACCTTCAGGAAATTTAACTATAGGAAATTATTTTGGAGCTTTAAAAAATTGGGTAAAACTTCAAGACAAATATGACTGCTATTTTTGTGTAGTAGATTTACATGCAATAACTGTAAGGCAGGAGCCAAAAGATTTGAGAAGGAGAACCCTGGAAGTGCTTGCAATATATTTAGCAGCAGGTATAGATCCAGAAAAAAATACTATATTTATTCAATCTCATGTTCCTACTCACTGTGAAGCAGCATGGCTTTTAAATTGTTTTACTTATGTAGGAGAATTGGAAAGAATGACTCAGTATAAGAGTAAATCTAAAAAATACGAAAATGGTGGTTCTATAAGTGCAGGACTTTTAAACTACCCTGTACTTATGGCAGCAGATATATTGATTTATAATGCAGACCTTGTTCCTGTAGGTAAGGATCAAACACAGCATGTAGAATTAACTAGAGATATAGCGGAGAGGTTTAACAATCTGTATAGTCCTACATTTACTATGCCAGAAGCATATATACCAGAGGATGGAGCTAAAATAATGGATTTACAAGATCCTACAAAGAAAATGTCTAAGTCATCAGATAATCCTAACAGTTACATACTTATTATGGATAAACCAGAAGATATAAAAAGAAAGATAAATAGGTGTGTTACTGACAGTATTGGAAAAGTAAAATATAATGATGACCAACCAGGAGTTAAAAATCTTATAAATATAATGAGTGCTGTAACTGGAATGAGCCATGAGGAGATAGAGAAAAAATATGAAGACAAAGGCTATGCTGAATTTAAAAATGATACTGCAGAAGCCTTAATAGGTGAACTAAAGCCAATACAGGATAAAGTTAATGCGTTCCTTCAAGATAAGAAATATCTAGAGGACATATATAAGAAAGGTGCAGAAAAGGCTTATTATGTATCAAGCAAGGTACT
Source organism: Clostridium coskatii (assembly GCF_001675205.1). Taxonomy (NCBI): domain Bacteria; kingdom Bacillati; phylum Bacillota; class Clostridia; order Eubacteriales; family Clostridiaceae; genus Clostridium; species Clostridium coskatii. The sequence goes on from NZ_LROR01000095.1 coordinate 70,611, forward strand.
TAGAAAAATGCAGAAAAAGATAGGATTTATTCCTGTTTCAAAGTAAATAAAATTTTTACTAAGAAAACAGCCAGCTTCAATTCAGTAGGAAATTAAAGCTGGCTTATTTTATTCTGTTTTACCTATATCTGATAGTTCAAGGCCTTTATTGTGTTCAAGTGCCCAACTAATAGACCACTCACTTTGAAATATTAAAAGGTCTCTTCCTTTTAGGTCTTTTACTTTTTTAGTATCACTTGTTAAAACAAGATCTTCTACCTTTATAGAAGAGCTTTCTATCCACCTTATAGCTCTATAAGGAAGCATGTCGACTTTTATATCTACATTGTATTCATTTTTCATTCTGTACTCTAGCACTTCAAACTGAAGAACGCCAACCACACCTATGATGATTTCCTCAATCCCTATATTTAACTGCTTAAATACTTGAATTGCACCTTCTTCTGAAATCTCACTTATACCTTTTATAAATTGTTTTCTTTTCATGGTATCTATGGTTTTTACTCTGGCGAAATGTTCTGGGGCAAACACCGGGATGCTTTCAAATTTAAATTTTTTATTTGCAGGACATAATGTATCTCCTATATTATAAATTCCAGGATCAAATACACCTAGTATATCCCCTGCATAAGCTTCTTCTACTATTTCCCTATCTTGAGCTAGGAATTGCTGGGGCTGAGAAAGCCTTACCTTATTTCCTCCCTGGAAATGAAATACTTCCATACCTTTCTTAAACTTACCTGAACATATTCTCATAAAGGCAATTCTATCCCTATGTGCAGGATTCATATTTGCCTGTATTTTAAATATAAAAGCAGAAAAATCATCACTAAAAGGATCTACTTCCCCAATGTCTGATTTCCTTGGTAGAGGTGTTGTAGTCAAATTTAAAAATTCCTTTAAAAAAGGCTCTACCCCGAAATTGGTGAGGGCACTTCCAAAAAATACAGGAGTAAGTGAACCTTCTCTAACTTTTTTTATGTCAAATTGGTCTCCTGCAATATCTAAAAGCTCTATATCGTCTTTTAGTTTTTCATGTAAAGCTTCACCTAATAAGTCTTTAAAAACATTGTCATCTACAGAGCCTTCTATGGATTCTACTGCTGTTTGACCGTGATTTCCGCCATTAAATACTTCTATTAGACTTTTTTCCCTATCATATATTCCCTTGAAGTCTTTACCGGATCCTATAGGCCAGTTCATTGGGTAGGATTTTATTCCTAAAACATTTTCTAGGTCATCCATTAATTCAAAAGGATCCTTACTTTCTCTATCCATTTTATTTATAAATGTAAATATGGGAATTCCACGTAAACTGCATACATTAAACAGTTTTTTAGTCTGTGCTTCAACTCCCTTTGCTGCATCTATTACCATTACTGCACTATCTGCTGCCATTAAAGTTCTATATGTATCTTCACTAAAATCCTGATGGCCTGGTGTGTCTAATATATTTATACAAAAATTATTATAGTTAAATTGCATTACTGATGATGTTACAGAAATACCTCTTTGTTTTTCTATTTCCATCCAATCAGATACTGCGTGTTTTGAAGCCTTTCTTGCCTTAACAGAACCAGCAAGTCTTATGGCGCCCCCGTATAATAACAGTTTTTCAGTAAGAGTTGTTTTACCTGCATCTGGGTGAGATATTATTGCAAAAGTTCTTCTTTTTTCTATCTCTTTTTTTAAGTCTGCCACTACCTTTTCTCTCCTCTTTTTTTATTAGTTTCATCACTGATTTTAACTTTATTATATATTAATGTCAACTTGTGCTGTTTGTAAAATTTAAACGTTTAATTCTAATGCTTATAGGTTAATATAAGGTCTTTTACAATTTAAACTTATTTTTTGTAAATGATATAATTATTATGAAATATTATTTAAGGGAATAAGATAGCACCTATATATGGAGGAAATTTATGTATAAACTAGTAGGAATAGATATGGATGGTACTTTGCTTAGAGATGACAAAAGCATTTCAGAAGAAAATTACAATGCTATTCAAAAGGCTAAAGAGCTTGGAATAAAAATTGTACTAGCTACTGGAAGGCCTTTAAAGGGAATTGAAACGTATTTAAAACAATTGAAATTGACTTCAGAAGGAGATTATTCTGTAGCCTTTAATGGAGCAGTAGTTCAAAAAAACCATAATGGTGAAGTTATAAGTGAAAATTTACTTAAGCATGAAGATTTAAAATATTTATATAGCCTAAGTAAGGAATTAAGTGTAAATATTCATACTCTTACTTTTGATTTTTGTGCTGCGGCTAAGCTAAATAAATATAGTAAATTGGAAGCTTCTTTAAATAAGATACCGCTTAAAATATTAGATTTGAATGAAATTCCTGATTATGTACCTATAATAAAAGTTATGTTTGTAGATGAGGAAGCAAAGATTTCAAGGGTCATAGAAAATTTACCTAAAACAGTATATGAGAAATATACTGTACTTAGAAGTGAACCATATTTTTTAGAGTTTATAAACAAAAATGTAAATAAGGGATTCGGTATACAAGTTTTAAAGGAGAAGCTAAATATAAGTAGGGATGAAATAATGTGCATAGGTGATGCTGGAAATGATATTCATATGATAAAATATGCAGGATTAGGTGTGGCTATGGAAAATGCTTTTTCCGATGCAAAAAGAGTTGCAGATTATATTACAAAAACTAATGAGCAAAATGGAGTGGCACATGTAATAAATAAATTTATACTAGAACAATGTGCTGTAAAATAGAATATTTTTACAACCTTCGGCTCGTTAAATATTTTGATAAGGCTAAGCAAAAAATTAAAAAAAAGCTAAGAACTTTTGAAAACTCGTACCTCAGACAATTCAAAAGTTCTTAGCTTTTATGGATTTTTTCTAAGACTTATATACAAAATATTTAAGTGAAATTTAAAGTTAATTTTTCATAGTTTCTAAATAGTAATTACTTACATATATAGCCTTTTTCTTCTTGTAATAAAGCATGTCTAATGGTTTCTGGACAAGTACTTTACTTTTAGCCAAAATAAAGTCTACTAATTTTACAGTTACGTAAGCTAATATCATTCCAGCAAAAACATCTATTACCCAATGAACCTCTAGATATAGAGTTGAGAATATTACACTTAAACAGAAAAAACCAAATACACATTTCCATATTTTGTTCCGTTCCCTAAGAACTAATAAAAACATGGCAAAGCATATAGATGTATGCATAGATGGAAAACAATTAAGAGTAACACCTGCCGCAGCGCTTGGACTTAATTGCCTATCAAGGCCATCAGGTTGCCCAAGTACAAACCATACCTCCTGTAAATGGAAAATAAGATAAAACGGAGTTATTAAAAATATCTGTACTACATGTGCAGATAAAATATAACGTAGCATTTTCTTAAAGTCCTTGGCTAAGGTAGATCTATAAACTGCAAGTAAAACAGGTAGTACAAAACCGTTATTATATACCATTCTAAAAAACCAGGTTAAAGTTTCTGTTTTATAAATTCTTGCAAAACTTCCATTATTAAATGGTATTTTACTAAATATGGGATTTAAATCTACTACTATTTTCCTACTTATTTGCCAACTTAGCATTTTCCCCCAAAACGCATATCCATGCTGTTCTATGTAAAATATGAACGCAAAAAATGGAATACATAATATTAAGAAAGGAATTACTTTAATATCATTTCTAATATCTGAATAGACTGTGAAACACATTAAAGCAAGCATACCCAGATATATTTTACTAGTCAAACTAATAGATGGATATTGAACTAGATATAAAGTCTTATGCAAGAAATATAAACCTATAAGAATAAAGTAGTACTTACTTAGTAAATTGAATAATATTTTAAACGTGTGCTGCGTAGTTTTCCACATTTTATTTTCTACAAATTTATACATGAAATTTATACCCCCCTTATGGACAAATAAATTATATCACTAGTAAAAGGGTAAGTATATAAAAAAATTTAACAATATTTTATCTTATTTTACATAAATATAACCTAATTATCTTTTCTATATTTATTTGTCATTAGGGAGGAATAAACTAAAATCAAGTATAAAATATTAATTTTATGCAGCATATTAGAATCGTTTTTTGCCCATAAATGCCGTGTCTATTATAAAAACAAAAGCACATATTAAAAGCAGCATATTTATGAAAGTTAATCCTATTTTAAATATTGCACCTATAAATAGGAATATCAAAAAAAGGCTGCAGAGCCATTTAAAAAAAATCATTTTAAAATCTCCCTTATATAATTAAATAAAAATATTAAATGTATAAAGTAGTATTTCCTCTTTTATATGAATTAATACAAAAGTGTATCGTTACATTTTGAGTTTTTTATAAAAAAAAATATAATGTTATTAATTCAAATTTAAGGGGGTTATCATTATAATGGAACAAAAAAGATTAAGCGTAAGTGGCTTAAAAGTCAGAGACATTATTCAGGTATCACTTATGGCAGCAATAACGTATATTGCTACAGCTATAATTAATATACCAACAGGAGTATTGGTTAAAGGTGTTGTACATATGGGAGACAGTATGGTACTTTTAGCAGCTATATTAATTGGAAGAAAAAAGGCATTTTTATCTGCAGCTATAGGAATGAGTTTATTTGATGTTCTTTCATCCTATGTTATTTGGGCTCCTTTTACTTTCCTTATAAAGGGTATTATGGCTTGGATTGCAGCAACTATTGCTTACAGAGGAGAATATAATGGTGAAAAGTTTTGGAATAATATAATCGCATTTATTGTAGCTTGTATTTGGATGGTATCTGCATATTATGCAGCAGGAGTGGTTATAATGCATTTTGTCACAAATATAGCTTTTTCAAAAGCCATCATTTTATCTGCAGCAGAAATCCCGGGGAATATAGCCCAGAGTATTGTAGGAATAGCTATAGCGCTTCCACTAGCAAAAGTTTTAAAGAGAGCTAATTTAGGTAAATAATAAAGGAGAGGTTTTCACCTCTCCTAATTATTTACCTAGCTCTCATTCTATTCTTTTCAGCTTTTCTTTTTCTTCTACATTCAGGACATCTTACAGGATCATTTTCAAATCCTTTTTCCTTGTAAAATTCCTGTTCACCCTCTGTAAATACAAATTCTTTTCCGCAATCTTTACATACGATTGTTTTATCTGCCATAAAAAAACCTCCTTAACCTAGGACTAATTTTATTCTTGATAACCTACCTCCTAGGATTAAAAGGAGAATATAGCACCTTGAAAAAATTTGACCTAATATAAATATTATAATTAGAGTAAAACTCTAAGCTAATTATACCATATTTTAATAAAAAAACAATATTTTAAATAATTATGGCTTGTACCAATTCGTTGGTATAACTAGCATAGGGGAAAATGTTAATTAATGCAAATGTTAATTTTAATTAAAGTTGAATGAATTAAAAATCTGTCAAATAACAATAGTAATAGGGTATAATTAAATTAGGTTTTATATATTAAACTCAAAAAAGTAATGGGGTTGTTTTCATGGATATAAAAAGATTTTTTAATTTATTAAAGAAAATGGAAGGACCGAAATTAGATTTTAAACAATTACTAAATATTGAAACTGATAGTGGAAGAAAAGAATTAGCTAAGGACATATGTGCTATAGCAAATTCTAGAGGGGGAAGAGGATATATTATAATTGGAATTGAAGATAAGACTAAGAAAATAGTAGGAGTAGACAGAAATTTTAGTGAAGAACAAATACAGCAGATAATAAGCTCTAGAATAGAACCTCCCATACCAATTTCTCTAGAACTTTTAAAGTATAAGGGAAAAGATATAGTTATTATAAATATATATGATGGACCTCAAAAACCATATCAAATGAGAGAAAATGGAGCCTTTTACACGAGAAGAGGTTCAACAAATGATACGATGCGTAAACAGGAAATAATATCGGCTCTTCAGCAAAATTTAAATTTAAATACGGAATTGTGTCCTATACCACATAGCAAATTAAACTGTATAGATAATTGTATAGTAGATAAGTATTTTTTGTCTCAAGGGATAAAAGTAAATGATGAAAATAGATTGGGTTTAATGGAGGATGCTTCTATAATATATATAGATAAGGATTCAGGTAAGTATATGGTAACGTTAGGTGGGCTTCTAATTTTTTCTAATACAAACAATGTATATATTCCCCATAATATGATAAAAATAGTTAATAAGATAAATAAAGATTTTAGAAAGGTGAGTATAATTCAGGGAAATCTACTGTCAATTATGGATAAAGCACAAGAGGCTATTGAGAATATTATAACAGTGAAATCATATCCCACAGAGGGGATAAGTGAAGGAATAAGAAATGCCGTAATGTATAGGGACTATTCTGATTTTTCTAGGGAAATAGAGGTTATAGTAAGCTATAATAGTGTAGTAATAACTAGCCCTGGAATGTTATCAAATAGGGAAAATACAAGTTACTATAATTATGCAAGAAGGAATATGTGGATATATGAAAAAATAATTACACTGGATTCTAAAAAGAGATTTACAGGAACTGCAGCAAGTTTTAGTAGAATTCAAAAGCTGTTTAAGAATGTAGGAAGAGTTAAATTTATAAATTCTATAAAAAATGATTATTTTAAGATTATATATCCTGGTACTAAGAAGTTGAGTAACTAATATACTAGTAACAAAGGTAGAAAAATAAAAATAATATTTTCCAAAATAATACACCTAAGTTATTGAAAAAATATTCTGAATATTATATAATTTATCTATAAGGATGACACCTGAATATTAAATTAAGGGGTGATAAAAATGATTCATGTATTTTGCAGCAAAAGAGGATCTGGGAAAACTAAAGAACTGATTAATTTGGCTAATGAAAAGACAATGATAGGGAGGGGGCACGTTGTCTATATAGATGATGATAGGGGACCACTGTGGCAATTGAACAGAGGAGTAAGATTTATAGTAACAAGTGATTTTAAATTAAAAAAAATAGAAGAGTTTTATGGTTTTTTGTGCGGCGTACTTTCAGAAGATTATGATATTGATACAATTTTTATTGATGGATTGTTTAATATTGTAAAAGAAAATCTTCAGGATATGGCGCATTTATTTTATGCCATTGAAAAGCTGTCGGAGGAATACAAGGTTAATTTCTATATAAGTGTAAATGGAGAAAAAGAGGAGATACCTGAGTGTATTATGAAGTATGTGGCCTGATTAATGAAGTAATTTGTTTGTGAGAAAATAATGCTGGTTTTTATATAGTTAAGACTGGAGAGTGTATCTTCAGTCTTAAAATTTTTAAAATAACTTTAAATTAAAATTACATAGGTAAATCATTTAAATGTTGATAAAAATAGGTTTTAAATATATACTATACAATATATAAGAGTACTATTGTACTGACTATTTGAAAGGTAGGGATTTAGGTTGCCTAACGTTTATGACATATTATTGGAACGTGGATACATAAAACAAAGTACACATGAAGAAGAAATAAGAGAGTTATTAGGAAAAGAAAAAGTGACATTTTATATAGGATTTGACCCAACAGCAGATAGCCTCCATGTAGGACACTTTTTACAAATGATGGTTATGCATTATATGCAAGAAGCAGGACACAGACCTATAGCTTTGCTTGGTGGTGGTACTACAATGGTTGGTGATCCTACTGGAAAAACTGATATGAGAAAGATGTTATCTAAAGAACAAATACAACATAATGCAGAGTGTTTTAAAAAGCAGTTTTCAAGGCTTGTGGATTTCAAAGATGATAAAGCTATCCTTGCCAACAATGCAGATTGGCTTTTAAATTTGAATTATATTGAATTCTTGAGGGATATAGGAGTTCATTTTTCTGTAAACAAAATGCTTACAGCAGAGTGCTTTAAGCAGAGATTAGAAAGGGGATTGTCTTTCCTTGAATTTAACTACATGCTAATGCAGGGATATGATTTTCTAGAGTTAAATAGAAGATATGGCTGTGTGTTGGAATTAGGGGGAGATGATCAGTGGTCAAATATAATAGCAGGAGTAGAATTAATTAGAAAAAAAGAGCAGAAACCTGCTTTTGGGATGACTTTTACTCTTTTAACTAAAAGTGATGGTAAAAAAATGGGTAAGACAGAAGGGGGAGCTATATGGCTGGACCCTGAAAAAACATCACCTTATGAATTTTATCAGTACTGGAGAAATATAGGAGATGCTGATGTGGAAAAATGTCTGGCTCTTTTAACTTTTCTTCCAATGGATGAAGTGAAAAGACTTGGCTCACTTCCAGGTGAGGAGATAAATGAAGCTAAAAAAGTGCTTGCTTATGAGGTAACAAAGATTGTACACGGTGTAAAGGAAGCTGAAAAAGCTAAGGAAGCAGCAGAAGCTTTGTTTTCTGGTGGACAGAATATGGAAAATGTGCCTACTGTAGAGATAGGTGAAAATTCACTTGGATGTTCCATAGTGGAATTACTTGCTGATTTACAAATACTTCCTTCAAAAAGCGAGGTAAGAAGGTTAATACAACAAAATGGACTCACTGTAAATGACGAAAAAATAACTGATCCAAAACTTTTAATTACAAAGGATAGTTTTAAAGATGGAGAAATGCTTATAAGAAGAGGAAAGAAAAAGTATAATAGAATTATACTAAAATAATATATAATTTAAGTATTAGACCTTCGTAGCTTAAAAAAATTGCGCTGCAATATTTTCAGAGGACAGAGGACAATTGACAGAGTACAGTGAAGGAGGATTTTTCTCCGTTACACTACGAAAAATCTTTAATTAAATTTTTAATGACTTATATAAATTCAAAGCTTGTTTTGCGTTAGCAAAGCAAGCTTAAAAATAAATTAGTTTTCTGACGTAAGGAGGAAAACTCACCTTCATTGTCCTCTGTCCTCTGTCAAATGTCCTCTGAAAAAGTTGTTTCACAATATTTTTATATTAAGTCAAAATTTCATATATGTGAAAATGCTTTAAATATTATATTTCCACATTATTAGAGCATCTTCTTTATTGTCTCTATAATATCCTTTCCGTATACCGTTTTGTAAAAATCCGTACTTTTTATATAAATTTTGAGCACGTATATTGGATTTTCTAACCTCTAAGGTCATACTTTTTATAAATTCAATTTTGCATATTTCTATAAGGGCTTCTAAGAGTAAACTTCCAACACCTATACCCCTGTATTCTGGATGAACTGCTATATTTGTTATATGCCCCTCATCTAGTATAACCCACATGCCTGCATAACCTATGACTATGCCTGATTTTTTTGCTACAACATATTTTGTAAGTGAACTGTTTTCAATTTCTTTCTCTAGAGACTTTCTACTCCAGGGCATAGGAAAACATAAAGAATCTATTACAAGAATCCTATCAATATGTTCTAGTTTTAAAGGGCAAATTTCTATATCACTCATGGACTTGGGACCTCAGCTTTTTTTCATACTCCCTTTCAGCTTGGGATTTCCTTAGATAAAAAGGTGCAAAACTATATAAATCGTCTTGTATGCCGGATTTTAGAAGTTTTAATCCTAATTCACCCAAAGAAGAGGCTCTTGCCAAATTTAAATTTGCAGGTGAGAAACGAATTTGTTTTATATTTGAAGTTAAATCATCCTTAAATTTCGGAACAGCATCTCCTATGAAACATATAGGCTCATTATAGTTGTTCAATGTTTTAATCAGATTTTCTATGGAAAGGAGCATATGATCGCCTAGCATATTTAATTTATTGTCTGTAAAGTTATAAAGGGCGGTGTATACATTTCCCCTAAGTGCATCTAATATAGGACAAATAATACCAGAGGTATAACATAAATTATAGGCTAACGCATCTAATGAAGATACTCCCACAAAGGGTTTGCCTGTACCTTGGCTTAATCCTTTTATTACAGCGGCTCCAATTCTAAGTCCTGTAAAAGAACCAGGACCCTTTGAAACAACAAAGCCATCTATAGAATGAATATCCATATTTAAGTTTTTTAAGAGAGTGTCTATCATAGGCATTAATACTGTGGAATGCTGTTTTTTATAATTAAAAGTAATTTCACCAAATAATTTATTGTCGTCTATTACAGCACAAGTTGCTGATTCGGTGGAAGAATCTAAACTTAATATTTTCATGTTCTTATTTTAGCTCCTTTATGTAATCATATCTATTACCATGATATTTTATTATTATTTTTCTATAATTTGGACCTTTTTCTGGAAGTTTATAAATACTTACCCATATGCATTCTCTAGGTATTAATTCTTCAATATAATTTGCCCATTCTATAATACTTACAGCATCACTGAAAATATACTCATCAAATCCAATCTCAGCAATTTCATCTATATCATTAACCCTGTATACATCAAAATGGTATAATTTTAGTCTTCCATAGTACTCATTTACTATGGTAAATGTAGGGCTTGTTATAGGATCATCTATGTTAAGACCCTTTGCTATTCCTTTTGTAAAATGGGTCTTTCCTGTACCCAAGTCACCATTTAGACAAATTATGTCACCGGCATTTAATAAGCTGCCTATTTTTTTGCCTAGATTAATGGTATCTTCAACACTATTTAAAATAAATTCCACAACAATTCACCTCATAGAATATTGTATCTAAAATGTATTAAAAAGTGAAGGAATATATTATTTCATTTCAGGGTTGTAGGAAACAGTTATATAATCTTCATAAGAGCCTAGATTAGAAAGATTACTTATTGCTTCCTTTAGATGGTTTAGTGCATGGTCACATATAAATCCTCCAGATACCATTTCGTCCATTATGTTAAAGGCTTTTTCTGAACTCATACCATTTCTATAAGGTCTATTTTCTGTAAGGGCTTGGTATATATCACATACTGCCATAATTCTACATTCTTCGGATAATTCATCTGCTTTTAAGCCTTGAGGGTATCCTCTGCCATTTAACTTTTCATGATGATTTGATGCCCATTTGCTTATATTAGGAATATCGCCTATTTTATTCAATATTATTCTAGTATAATAGGCATGAGATTTTATTATACCGAATTCCTCACTTGACAGAGAACCATTTTTATCAAGTATATAGAGAGGAATAGATAACTTGCCTATATCATGCAGGAGACCTGCAATCTTCATTTCATGACACTTTTCCTCTGGATATCCAATGAATTTTGAAACTAAATAGGCAAGGCTTGCTATACCTTTAGAATGAGTTGCAGTAAATTTACTTTTATTATCTATTATGTTTGCAAATATTTTAGATATTGCTTCAAACTCATGGAGATCCATAAACATATTTAACTTGGGGTGAGTTTCATCTAGTATAAAGTCAATAAAATCTATATTTTGAAGATTAAGCCAGAACATATCAGAAGATGCACTTCCTAAAAAAGCATTTGCAATTGTTTCGGAAAAAATCTTTTTAGAATTTTGTTTGATCCATAAGATAATATTATTTTTTTGCTGATAGTTAGATATATTTTCATTATATATAAGTTCTATTAAATCCGAAATTCTTATTATTTGACTTTCTAGAGGGATCATATCTCCTTTTAGCCCCATGGCACCACTTCCATCAAAATTTTCATGATGATATAATATTATCTTTGATATATCATGAAAGTAGGGAAAAGATTTAGTTATTTTATTACCAAGTTCACAATGTTCTTTTATAAATAGATTAGCAGAATGACTCTGAGATAAAAAGGTAGCAGCTCCTATATCATGCAGTAGAGCTGATACATAAAGTTGTTTTTTAAAATTATCACTTAATTTTAGATAATTTGCAATTTCAAGTGCTATATAGGTAGTCCTCTGGGAATGATGGATAAATCGATGATCTGAATAGTTTATATTTGTTATATTTTCAATGACTGGATCATTCCCATTAAAGCTATCATATTTGGAACTCATTTGAGCTAAATCCAGTGCAATTGACATGGCCCTTATTGTTTTGTCCATACTAACCTTCATGGATAAACCCCCTTAAATAGAATATACTCTGTACACCTAATTTTATCACAATGGAATGTGTCAATAAATACTTATGAATAAGCAATGTGAAAAATAAAAATTATTTGCAAAACAGGTATTGTGATTTGCAATGTTAAAATACATTATGTAAAATGTATTTGTTATGAGTTAATTTATCAATGGTAGATAAAATGATATACTTTGATTTGCATTCTGGATAGGAAGGTGAAAGACTTGAAAAAAGTATTGAGCTTAATTATGTCTTTTTTAATAATTTTTATTGTTGTTGGATGCAATAGTAAAGAAGAATATAAAAGTAATAGCAAGTTGCAGGTAAGAAATAATGTACAATTAAATATAGTTACTACAGATAAATTTCTATATAATATGGTAAAGTCTATAGTAGGAAACAGACATGTAGTAGAATATATGTTTAATGATAGAAAAAGTGAAATGAATTTTAAGTTTACTGAAGATAGTGTAAATAATGTATCTAAAAAAGATCTATTTTTTTATGTAGGTGCAGATTATGAGCCTTGGGTAGATACTTTTGTGGACAAATTAAATAAAAGTAAGGTTGGAGTTATAAATGTTTCAAGAGGAATAAATCTTTTATCTTATAACAGAGTAATAAAATATAATAATACAATTTTAAAAGATAATCCCTATTATGTTAACAATATTGATAATTATAGGATAGCACTTATGAATATTAAAAATGCACTTGAGGATAGGGATGCTAAAAGTAGAGATTTTTATGAGAAAAATTTTTCTGAAACTTTGAATAAATTAGATAGTTATAAAAAAGACTTAAAGTCAGTAGATGGAGAATTGAGTAATTACACTTTTATTGTTATAGAAGATGAACTTAGTTATTTTGCAAGGTATAATAATTTGAAACTTTTAGATGTAAGTCCAAGGGAAGATAATAGCATAATGCCTTTGGATTCAGCAGGGCAGAAGAACTTAGAACAAAAATTAAAAGACAATAAGGTAGTTCTTCTTTATAATAATGATGCTGTAGTTAAAAGTAATGAAGAGTTGATAAAAATTTATAATATAAAAACTTCTAAAATAGAAATTTATAATGGGGATTTTAACTATGAAGAAACCCTTAAACATAATATAAATAGTCTAGAAAATATTTATAAAAAATAAAAAGCTTGCATTTTATTAGTTTATATTATATAATTATTAACGTCTTAGGGGTATAGCTCAATTGGTAGAGTGCCGGTCTCCAAAACCGTAGGTTGTAGGTTCGAGACCTACTACCCCTGCCAGATATCAATGCTTTCACGATTTCGTGAAAGCATTTTTTATATGAAATAACACAACCGTAACACAACCCAGAAAAAAATATATAAACACAAATAAAAAAAGTGCCCTAAAAATATAGGGCAAATAAATGATTAATTCTATCAACTGCTTTGATTTTTTGCTTTGGTAAAACATGAGTATAAATATTAGCTGTAGTAGAAATATCTGCGTGACCCAAAAGTTCCTGGACTGTTTTTAATGGAACATCTGCTTCAAATAATCTTGTAGCATAGGTATGTCTCAGTGCATGAAAGTTTCTATAATCTATTTTTGCTTTTTTTAATGCTCTCTCGTAACTTCTAGTTAGATTCCTTGTATCGGTAGGTTCACCTAATTCATTAGGGAAAACTAAATCGTTATTTACATATATATCTCCGCTTTTAAGCTTTTCTTCTAGCTGCCTTTTCTTATGTTTTTTCAACTCTTCCATTATATTTAGAGGTACAGGTATAGTCCTCTTACTGCTTTTAGTTTTAGGCTCCTGTTCTATTATTGCAGTTTTATTTTCCGCTGGATTTTCTATATTAATTTTAGATACTCTTTTAAAAGTTCTCTGAACTTTAAGCTCATTATTTTCAAAATCTATGTCAGACCACTTAAGAGCTACTACCTCACCTATCCTCAAACCTGTTCCAAGTACTAATATAAATAATGCTCTATTTCTATGATCTTGTATAGATTTCAAAAATTTTTCTTCTTCTTCTAAAGTAAATATTTGAATTTCCTTTTTATCAGTTATTTTAGGTAGTATTACATTGTTACAGGGATTAATTATAATATAGTTTTCTTTAACTGCCTGATTTATGGCAGGCTTGAGCATTTTATTTATTGATTTTATAGTATTTGGGGTTTTATGTTTATCTTTTACTAGTGTGTTATAGTAAGCCTGTATATTGGTTGATTTTAAATCTTTTAGCTTTCTCATACCTATTTGAGAATTAAGTATGTAGTTCTTATATAGGCTGTTATATTCCGCTAATGAAGAAGGCCTTAAATCATTAATTCTGTATTCATAAAGCCATATTTTAATCCACTCCTGCAGGGTTATCTTCTCATCACAGGGAAGAAGTCCTGCAGCGGATTTATTCATATATTCATCCTTCTTTTTTATAGCATCCAGCTTTGTCTTTCCGTAAAACTGTTTTCGAACAAGCTTTCCAGTATCATCCCGTCCTATAGTAATTGTAGTTCTCCATCCCTTTAGAACTCCATCTTTATAATATTTTTGTACGGAGCCTTCACCATTTGCTTTCTTAGAGGGCATATTAACTCCTTCCTTCCACACATAATAGAGAATTACTTATTGCGGCTGTTGCCTGTGTATTTTGATGCATTTAGTACATCATCTACTAAATCTGCAAAAGACTTCTTTAAGTATTTTGAAAAATAGTTTTTGTTAAGGTCATTTGTACTTGTATAGTCTAAAATTTCATCTTTAAGTTTTATATTAGATGGGTCATCGAAGAACAAAACGAGATCTTCAAGTTTATCTACTATTGAATCAAGACCTATTTTTGTAAGTGATTTAAGTTTGTTTATATCTTTAAGCGTATCCCTGGATATAGAATCTATGTATTTAACATCTTGAAGGGAACTTTCTGTGTTATAGCATAAAACTTTATTTTCCATTTCATCATAAAAACTTTTCAGTATATCTACAGCTTTAGTTATGAGATACAGAAAATCCAGGTTTATTTCATACTGCTTTTTTTCATTATCAAAATTCATGAAAATGTTAGAAGTATAATTTGAAAGCAAAAAATACACTGCCTTTTTCATATTGTCAGGGTAATTTTTTATAAGCTTTTCAATGTTTTGCTTTGAAAGATATTTAGAAAAATATTCAAAGTTAATTTCATCTATACTTACAGAGTCAGTTTTGCCAAGCAAATAATCTGTTGGAACATCAAAATACTGTGCTATTTTTATAAGCATTCCAATTGATGGGTCCCTGCCGTTCTCCCAGTAAGATATAGTTTGTGTATATATTTTAGAATTATTACTTAAGTCCGTATTGAGTTTATTTAATTCATCTGCCAGTTCTTTTTGGGTTAAACCTTTAGACTCACGGAGCTGTTTAAGTCTATCTTTAAATTCCATTTTGTACTCCCCCTATGAAAATAGTATATCATAAAATCATTAAATTTATAAATAGGTTATTCATAAAATTATTGACAATCATCAAAGTAGTGATAGAATTAAATTATAAAATCAATAAATTAGTAAAAAGATATTATCATTAAAAGGGGGAGCGGATGATTATATGTTGTACAAATTAAAGGCTAAAAGGGTTGAAAAGGGCATAAAGCAGATAATACTTTCAAAACAACTTGGTATAACACCTCAGTATTTAGGAAAAATAGAAAAAGGCGAAGTTGAACCCAGGAGAGATCTGATGAAAAAGATTGCAGAACTTTTAGGGGAAGATGTGAAGGAACTGTTCTTTAAATAATATTGATTAATGCTGGAGGGATTTAAATGGAAGAGTATAAAACAGCCGACAGGATGAGACATGATAAGAAAAAAGTAATGACAGTATCTCAATTTATGGAGGAATACTGCATAGGTCATAACAAAGCATATGAGTTAATACACTGTAAGGGTTTCCCTGTGGTTTTCTGCGGTAGAAAAGCACTTATCATAAGAAATAAAGTTGATGAATGGTTTTTGGGACATTTAGGTGAAAAATTTTGATAGGTATGTTTCTTTATAGTTTATATGTGACAGATGAAATGTTTTTAGTCAGAATATTGAAAATAATACAGAAGTATCTTACAATGAAATTATAAATATAGAAATTATGTTATATTATGTCATGGAACATAGTCACATTAAAAGGGTGTTTAATAATTTTTAGGTGATGAGTATGGGGGTAAATTATAAACTTAAGTCTCTTAGAATTAAAAATAATGTAACTGAAAGGGAACTTGCATATATGCTTCACATGAGTGTATCTGCGTACAGCCGTAAAGAAATAGGAAGCAGAAGTTTTACTATTGGAGAGGCTGGTAAACTTGCTAGGTTTTTTAATACCACAATAGAGGATATTTTTTTGAAATAGTTATTTTAGAAGACACTCGAAAAGTAGATGGAAATTCTGAAAAGATATTTAATTAAGCAACTACTTAGAAGTAACTGGAAAACTATTGGCGTACTTTGAAAAGCATATATTGTTACGGGATAAAGGATATAAA
>NZ_LROR01000096.1:0-1768 GCF_001675205.1 Clostridium coskatii
TAGGTAATTGCGAAACTCACTGATAAAAATGAATAAAAGATGTTTAGAAGTTGCAAAAGCATTGTTAGAAGTTTAAAGACAAATTTTTATGATTTGAAATAACCATATTGATAAAAAAAGGCGCACGAAATAGAGCAAAGCCGGGTTCCTATTTTTTAGAAATAAAATTTATGCAATTAATGGTTTTAGGCTTCGTATATATTCATTTTTATGTATTTTATTTGCTACAATGACTGTTATTAGCTCAGTTATACCGGCTAGAAGTAAGTCAGCATGAAGCGTTAGTTCATTTTGTGTCTTACGATCCGCAACGCAATAACTGTCTTTGAAATGGTTGATGTTTTTCTCGACAGCAGTCCTGATTTTATAAGTGTTTTCCCATTGGAGAGTTCCACGAGTAGTTCCAGGATATGCACGAAGATTCTTTTCAGGATAAATGTAAAACATTCTGCCGCAGGAAGATTTTGTACATGGATTTTCACATAGAGTTACACGTTTGCTCTTTTTAGTTTTTTTATTGTATACCCATTTCATTTTGGGACATACGAATTTCATTGATGGAATTCCTGAACGTAAGTGTGTTTTACTACCTTCTCGTTTCATTGGAAGCGAATGGTCATGGGGACAGCATGGAATACCATCTTCATTTAAAGGACAATCGGATTCTTTTGATGCAAGCTTAGTTTTTAATGGAATGAATGCTTTTTCAAATTTTAAATCATGCAAAAGGTATCGATAAATCAGAATGCTATCAAAAGCAGCATCACCTAAAAAGAATTTTGGATTTATCAAAGGATGTTTTGCAAAGAAATCCATAAGAACAGGTATAAGAGCTTTAGAATCAGCAAGAGATTTATCTTCATCCGGTGAATCAGATTTTTTCTCAATAACAATATCAGGATGTGCTTTTAGAAAATCCTGATTGTAAAATGAAATATCTCTTACAATACCAAGTCCGTTGGTTACAATGCCAAATTTAAAGGCATAGCAAAAATGACCGTTAATGTACATTTGTTGAATGGCCGGATTAGCTGAAGCGTGTGGAGGCATAGAACCATAGGCAGCTTTATAAGGATCATAAGAATCATCTAAAGCATGTACTTTCTTAAAAGTCTTAAGCTGTTTTATGATGCGGTTAGTATACTTAGGGTTGTTTTCAGTAACAAAAGCTTCAATACCGGAAGTATCAAAAATAGTCATAGAAGCAAGTTTGGGGTCAATTTGCTGGCATATTGGTTCAGTAATATCAACGAGATTATGAAACATCAATTGTAAGTCCAGAATAAAATCCTGTTTAAAACGAGTGAATTTAGAAGCATCGGGGACTTTAAGGAAACCGCAGAAATCCCTTAACTCTTGAGAATATTTAAGAAAAATAATCAAAAGGGAATCTGTAGGAATAGAAAAAATGCGCTGCAAAATCAAAGCATGGAGCATGGCGTAAAGACTATATTTACGGGGTCTTCCAGTAGAAGCATAAAAATGATTTATGAAGGAAGCAGGGATTAAATCATCAAGATTAATAGTATTTTCAAGTAAAGAAAGAAACTGAGGCTTGTTATTTTCAAATTTTTCTTTGCAATCAGAAAAAATATCTGCCAAAGAAAGCTGTTTATATGGTATCATAAATATATAACTCCTTTCTGAGGTATATGGTGATTTTGTTTCTTTACAATTCAATTTTACCATAAATCAGTGAGGAGTTATTTTATTTTACGACAAAAAATATCCCGCATTTATGCGGGTTACAGCGTTTCGCAAACGCCTA
>NZ_LROR01000097.1:0-1757 GCF_001675205.1 Clostridium coskatii
CCATGGAAAGCCATGTTTGATATATATAACCCTCAGAAAAAAGTTATCGTGGATTTAAAGACTACAAGGAATATTCATTCAAAGTTTAATGGAAATGAGAATTTCATAACACACTATGACTATTTATTGCAGATGGCTATATACTGCGAAATTGACCGTATAAACCGCAAGGCGGATGATTACTTTCAGCCGCACATAATAGCCGTCTCAAAGGAGGATATACCTGACAAAGCCGTTATTTTACTAGGTACGGAGTTTATAGAAGACAAGCTTTTAGAGACGGAAATATTAATGGATAGAGTAAAAGCCGTTTGGCAGGGCAGAGAACAGCCGACACGGTGCGAGGAATGTGACTATTGCAGAGCCACAAAGAAATTAGAAAAAACCATATTTTATATGGACCTATAGGAGGAAAACATGAAATCAGAAGAAATTAAAGATAAAATAATTGATTTACTGATAAATACTGATAGGAAAGGCATAGAGAGAGTAATTAAATATTTGGAGGAAAGCGACTTCTTTGGAGCTCCTGCCTCCACCAGATACCATGGCAATTATAAAGGCGGATTAGCTGAACATTCTCTAAATGTGTATGAAATATTTAAGAAGAAAAATATTGAGTATGATTTTGGTTTGAGTGACGATACAGTAAAAATTACTGCACTGCTGCATGATCTTTGTAAGGCAAATTTTTATACTGTAAGTTCAAGAAATATGAAAAAAGATGGTAAGTGGATAAAAGTACCTTACTATGCAGTAGAAGATCAAAGTCCTTTTGGACATGGAGAAAAGAGTGTTATTCTCCTACAGCAATTTATAAGGCTGAGCAAAGAAGAAATATTGATTATAAGGTGGCATATGGGCGGTTATGAGCCAAGCCAGAATTATAACAATATAAGTAATGCATGGAATATGTGTAAGGCCGGAGTTGCGCTCCATACAGCAGATTTGGAATCCAGTTATATTTTAGAAACGCACTTTGAGCCTGGCGAAAATTCAAAGCAAATGTCATTTAAGGCTTAGAGGTGATTTTAATTGAATAGAGTTGTTTTAATAGGAAGACTAACCAAAGATCCTGGCCTGCAGTTTTTACCCGGCAATGGGACAGCAGTAACAAAGTTTACATTAGCAGTTGATAGAAGATTTAAGAAAGAAGGGCAGCAGGAAGCTGATTTTGTACCTATAGTAGTTTGGAATAAACAAGCTGAAAGTGCTGCCAATTATTTAGCCAAAGGTAGACTTGTAGGAATTGCAGGAAGAATTCAAACAAGGAATTATGAGGCTAAAGATGGCACTAGAAGATATGTCACTGAAGTAGTGGCTGATGAAGTTCAGTTCCTTGAGTGGGGTGATAAAGCAAATAGTAATTCAAGTCAAAATACTCAGCAAAGCAATAACAGTGACGGTTATACGGAAATAGACGACGAGGGTGACATCCCTTTTAAGATAGCAGTTAGCCAAGCTGCTTAATAAAAGGGCGAAAGCAGGTGATTGAATGGATATTGGAAATAAAATTAAATTCTATAGAAAAAAATTAGGCTATACCCAAAGAGAATTAGGTAAAAGGTGCAATGTATCAGGAGCTTACATTCAACAATTAGAATTAGGTCAAAAAGATAATCCAAGTTTAGAAGTTTTGTGTAAATTGTCTGTAGCTCTTAAAACAAAAGAACTTTTAAATAATAAAACACTTGAAAGAGTATTTAATGAAAAATTATCATGGGTACCAACAAACATACTCATAGAAGAATTAAATA
>NZ_LROR01000098.1:0-20094 GCF_001675205.1 Clostridium coskatii
CAATTAAAATAGTCTAGCTATAGGTGCGAAAACTAATCCACAGCGTCTTATGATAATTATAGTAAAAAATCTTTAAGAAAGGAAAAAGTATAATGAATTTTTTACTACATGTTCATTATACAAGGTGTTAATATTATGAAGTTTAAATATGTTGGAGAAGCTATAGGACATTTGAGAAAAATGCAAGGGTTAACTCAAGAAGAATTAGGCAAAAAGGTGAATTTGGGAAGAGTAGTTATTGCTAAAATAGAAAATAACCAGAGAGCTATTTCTTTAGAGGAAGCTAAAAATATTTGTTATGTTTTAGGTATAAGTATGGACACTTTGTTTGGCTATGTGGAAGATGAATCCAATGAAGAAGATGAGTCTTTTGTAATGGCTTTTAGTTCTAAGGGTGCTGATGAAGAAGAACTTCCAGAGATAAGGAGAATAGAATTATTGGTAGAAGCGCTGTTTACTCAAGAACAAATTTATAGAGGTGAGTAAAAATGGATAAATTAAATGATTCATTAAATATAGGTTATGAAAGGGCAATTAATTTTAGAGATAAATATGGTTTGGGAAATTATTGTGGAAAAAATCTTTTGGATATTTTAAGTCGTATAGAAGAGTATGAAAAAATTAGTTTGAAATTAATCAGAACTCATTTTAGTAATTTGAAATTAGCTGGATTTATAGGATATAAAAATAATACTTATATTATAGTAACTAATAGTAATCAAACTTTAGGTAAAGAGAGATTTACTATTGCACATGAAATATATCATTTGTTAGAAAATAGAGTATATCTAAAGAAAAAACTTATAATAGAACAACCAGAATATAATGATGAAAATATAAAAGATATAAATGAAAAAAGAGCTAATGCTTTTGCTGCAGAGCTGCTTATGCCTAAAGAAGATATTGATGAGTATTTAAAAAAAATATCTATTGATAAAGATGGTGGAATAAGTGAGCTAACAATAATTGAGATGCAGAATTTATATGGTGTTGATCATACTGCAGTTACTAAAAGACTTATAGAACTAAACTTAATTGATGATGATAAACAAAAAGATTTGGAGAAAATTTTAAAGGATGAGGGAAAGCTTGAAAGCTTAACTAAAAATTTAGGTTATGACAATAAGTTAAATACACCATCTAAGGTAAAATCTTTATCAGCAAAAGATTTACAACTAATTAAATCTAATTATGATAATGGATATATTGATTATAATGATTTGGTTGTAATATTTGGGTACTTGGGTTGCCAACCAGAAGATTTTGGATATGAACAGTATGAAGAAAATGATAAAAATGCGAATGATTTTATAAATAACCTTTTAAGTTAGGGGGATGAGGAAGTGCCGCGAGTTGAAGCCATATTTGATACAGATATTTTAATTCATCTTATAAAGACTGGTGCATTATGGTATGTGTTAGATATACTTGGAGATATTTATATAAGTGATTATGTTTATGATAATGAAATAAAAAAAGATACTTCATAAGGAAAAGTAATAGAAAATTTATATAATACACATAGGCTAAAAATACTATATTATGAGACATTAACGCCCCATCAAAAAAAAATATATAAAAATACAAATAAGATTTTGAAAGAAAAGGCAATTGTAGAATCAAAAGAAAAACAACCAGTAAATGATGGCGAAAGGATAACAGCAGCTTTTGCTAAAGCATATAATATTTATTATTATATGTCGGATGATAACAAGGCAGCTCCATATATAAAATCTTTAGCAGCTGTTGAAGTTGTTAACTTTTGTGATATCTTGTTTTTATATACTACAATATACGGTAAGAATGAATTAGATAGCTTACAAATGTGTTATGTGAAGTTTACTAAACTCTATGAAGTAGGTAAAGAACCTAAAGTTATAAAGCAAAATGGCAAAGTACTATCATTTATTGATGTTATAAAAAGGTCCTACATAAAATTTTCACATAGTGACAGTCTTAAAAGGTTGATGGATAATATTATAGAAAATAACAAAGAATGAACACTATTTTAATTATAGTGTTTTTGTTTTTTAGATTTACAAATGTTAATGACATATAATTATTTAAAGTTTATGAATTATTACATTATGAATCTATGGACTAGCTTTACCTCTTCGCATACTCAGAATTAAAGCTGTTCCATAGAAATCAAATTTAATGGGATGCTCCGCCCCAAACCCAGGCAGCAGTTCTTCGAAGTCTTATAATAGGCTCCTTTTCAGTCGCAAGGAATCTTTGAACAAGCACTTTCTTTTTCGCTTATTTGCTGTATCAGTAATCAATAAAAGCAAGATATTTCATATGTATAAATAGTGTTTATCTTTGCAGCACTCAAAACAAAGGCTAGTCCAAAGGCAAATATACAAGTCTATTAGTTAACTTCCGCTCGTGTGCTTATATCAATGTAACATTAGTATGGCATATGTATCATAAAATAAATTTTAGTGTATTAAAATTATTTAATTAAATTAGATATGTATTTCAGGTTATAAAGGAGATTGGATCTAATAAGGATATAGTTACTGATGCATATAATATATATTTCATATATTCGGTCACTTTAACTGCCACCCCAAAAAGGACAGGTTCCTATCTAGTATTTCTAAGCTTTTATAAGTTCCTCCTTTATCCGTACCTTCTAAAAGCAAAGAAATACACGATTTTAACTAGCTCTTTATTTGGGTACCCGGCAGAGTGCAGGGGGGCGGACGTGCTCCCTGCAGAAACCTTTCATGTACAAGCATTAAAAAGACATGTCCATATAAGGTTTCGCAGCAAGGCAGGTCCACCCCTTCCCGGTATTCCTCTGGGGTCTTTCGCTTGTGCTACTTCGCTAAACAAAGGGAGATTTAACGAAAGTACAAGCTTTTACAAAGCTTGGTACAGTCGTCAAATCTATTGTTTAGCAAAATAAACAAGCGTTCAGGGGAGTATTCATAGGTCTTTATATGCATGAAGTTTTAAATAGCTCTTCAAAATATTTCTAAACAATTTGTAGTATACAGGTGAAAGGGGGAACATGCTTCTAATACTCAGCTCAGATATGGCTATATATGTAGAGATTGCTTATATGACCGGCATTACAAGGCAAGTCCACCCTATTTAAAAATCATACTTATTTTGTAAACATAAGTAATAATATGGATTTATATGATATAATTAGGACATGCCATCTGTTATATAGATGTTTAGTAGTTATAGATAATTATGTCTATAATGGGTAGGTAGAATACCATAATTAAAATAGTTAAGTATTCAGAAATTTTATGTATTCTTGCATGTATTAGTTATAAAAACATAAGTGAGATTTAAAAAGTAATTCTAGAGTGATAATAAAAATAGATACAAAGTGAAAATGGAGGATAGTATGTACAGATTTAGAAGTGTTGAAAATTTAATAGGAAAATATCAAGAATTGGAGAAACAACAAATTTATTTTGCTGGTTTTGATGAATTAAACGATCCATTGGAGGGAACTCGTCTTTATTTTTGGCAAGGAGATAAAATTGTTTGGGTAAATTTATTGAAACATTATATTTTATGTTTAGAGCATGTGGTCTTATTATCTCGATTACTAAATGACGATGAAAGCATTTCTAAAAAGGACATTCCAATATATAAAAGTATGAATAGTTTACCTACAGAAATTTATAAGGAACGTATTCAAAAAATATATAATCAATTTTTTAATGATAAATTTGTACAAGATTATATAAATTTTATCGTTAAAAATCCAAATAAAATTTATCTTGAAGAAATGTATGTTCATTTGAAAATGCTATCTGGAATAGCTTTAAACTCTATTTTCGAAATAGATATACAAAGTGGGTTATTAGCTAATGTTGAAAATGTACATCATAAAGTAGTGCAAAAAAATATAGATTTTGATTGGGATAACATATGGAAAGAACTAGATGAAAAGCAATATATACAAATAATGAAAGTTATACATGACACATTGAAAAGTTGGGATAGTGAATTACTACTAAAATTTAAGAACTCACCTAAACAACAAAGTATTTATGTTGAATTTACTCAGATGTATTTAGATTCTGTTGTACAGTTAACTTATCCTAGAGCTTATGTAGCATGTTTTATGGATAATTGTCTAGATTCATCTATATGGGGAACATATGGAAAGAACCACACAGGAGTTTGTTTAAAATTTAAAACAAATACAGATAAGCCAACATTGATATTGAAAGGAATATCTGGCTGGAGTAGTTCAAGTGGTAATATTTATGATTATAGAGAATTTGATCTAAAACCTATAGAATATTCTACAAGTTTTGAAGAATTAGATTTTTTTAGGAATTTAGGTTGTTTGCCGATACCACAATTAAAAGAACAGTGGTATACAAACGATCAAGGGGAATTAAGTGTATGTTGTGAGGAGATATTTTTACAAGAGGAGGAATGGAGAAAACAGTATTGGAGTATTTGCGAGAGAGCTTATTTAAAAAAGTTACCAGATTGGTCGCATGAAAGAGAATATCGTATTATATTAAACAATGCACTTGATTTTTATCATAATCCAAAAGATAGATTGTTAGAATATAAGTTTGAGGATCTTGAGGCAATAATTTTTGGAATGAAGACACCCCAAAAAGCAAAAATAGAAATAATTGAAATTGTTAAAAGAAAGTGTGAGGAATTTGGAATAAATCAATTTGATTTTTATGAAATGGAGTATTCTACAATTAAGAAAGAACTGTATCCACGAAAGCTACTTTCTTTAAATAAAAGCAATTCAAAAGTTGAAGATTAATAATGTATGCAAAAAATAGAATATATTAACATTAAAAGTTTTTATGAGATTTGATTCTAATTTGCATATTATTTAGGATAAATAATGGTGAATTATGGTATAAGTAGTTTGAAGTTTAGTTTAATATTTGGACAAAGTAGTAAATTAGGGGTATATACTAATATCTGATTTACTTCCCGTTATCCATACAATGAATGCAATGCATTACATTGAGTTAAGTTGTATTGACTTAGTTTTTACCACTTTTAAACATTCCTTATCAGCAGGTAAAATAAGATATTTCAATTTTTATAATTGTAACTTTTGTCCTTTATTAGAGGAAGCTTGTGAATTCCTCTGTGGTTAAAAGGATGGCGAAAATATATGTCAAAGAATAATTATTAATTATAATATAGCTAAATATAAACATTAATATGGATTATATTATTAGTTGAACTTTAGATGTTAGGTGGATGAATTAAAATGCAAGATTTAAAAAAAATAGCGGTTAAAATAGATAATAGTAATTTGAACATAAGTTCAAGTATAGGAAATTTGAGTTCAGTTTTGAGTTCAGTTATGAAAAATTATCAAAGTCAAATAGAGCAATTAAATATAAGTTCAAGTATAGGAAATTTAAGTTCAGTTTTGAGTTCAGTCACGAAAAATTATCAAAGTCAAATAGAGCAATTAAATATAAGTTCAAGTATAGGAAATTTGAGTTCAGCTTTGAGTTCAGTTACGAAAAATTATCAAAGTCAAATAGAGCAATTAAATATAAGTTCAAGTATAGGAAATTTGAGTTCAGTTTTGAGTTTAGTTGCGAAAAATTACCAAACCCAAATACAAGGCATTAAAAAAATAGCTAATTTTAGTAGTTTGGACTTAAAAGCTTTAAATGAAATTATTTTATCATATGATAAAGTGTTTTGTGATTCAAGTGAGTTTAAAGAAGCAAATGTAATTGAAGTTAAAAATGAAGAAATCAATTTAAAAGATATAGAAAATATTATAAATGCTAAATTAGAAAGAAAAAGTGAAGATTGTATAAATATTGCCAATACAATTATTTATTGGTTAAGAGATATAAAGGAAGGGCAAGACCAAATTATTAATAGTAATTCCAGTATAAAATTTAAACAAGTAGTAGTAAATATTTTACTTGGTTTGTTAGTAAATTTTATATTTCTATTGGGTCAAAATTTTTATAATTCTATTAACAAATGTATAATTTCGAATCCAAAGCAAGTTATTCAAGTAGTAAAACAAGAATTCAAGCAAATTACATTAAATAATGCGAATAAATATAGCTATGAAGGGTTTATGTATAGTAATAAAGACAAATTGGAAGTAAAAAATACTAATAGCAAAAAAAGTTTTGTTATTTATAAATTAGATATTGGAAGTATTGTTAAGGTTATTAGCAAGAAAAACGAATGGATAAATATAAAGTTTATTGATAAGAATTTAATGAAAGAAAGACGAGGTTGGGTTTTATCAAAATACTTAAAAAAATTTAAGTATTGAATAATACTAAGGTAAATTCTTACGGAGAGGCTTATCAAAGATAAGGTAAGATTTTTGACTAGAATTGAACTTCCCATTATCCATATAATTAGTAATTAAAATTAACATTTTGAATTGTTTTATACCCAAGCCGTCCTTATGCCTGCCCTGTAAAGGGCATGTATAAGGTGGACTAGCCCTGGGCTTGTCAAAGGCGTCAATCGTGCATTGAAAATCCAATTTAATTAAATACTTTGTGCGTAGGTAGGACCCCAGAGGAATACATCAGCAGTACAGTTAAAATAGGAACTTTTTATGAATTATTAAGGAAGCACTTTATCCGCAGGAAGCTTTCCTTTTATTTTTATCTGGGAATTTATCTATTATAAGGCTGACGAGGACTAAAAAAGTGCTGGTGCTTGAAGAAAAAATAAAGCGGTTTATTATTTTAAAACATATGGATAAATTAAAGGTATATATAAAGTATCTATATGTGTAGTAATAAATTTTTCAAGGGATAGCGAAACAAGATTATAATAGTGCATTTGAAATTCATAGGCAGGTATTGATTTCATAAAATATAGAAAGTTATTTTGTAAAGATGGAGGAGCATTGCGCTACTTATTTGAAGTGCTAGATGAAATAATTTATAAATTGCATTTGGACAAGCCTTTGTTTTGAGCACTGTAGGGATAAGTCCTACATATAATAGATGTTTTACTTTAAGTGACTATTGATATAGTAGCTAAGCGAAAAAGAAAGTGCTAGTCCAAAGCCTCCTTGCGAGGGAATCCGAGCCTATTATAAGACCATAGAGCATTACTTCCTGGGTTTGGGGCGGAGCATCCCATTAAAATTAAAGGCACTGGCCAAGCTTTTTGTCTGAGTGAGTGAAGAGATAAAGCTTGGCCAGTGCCTCAGCTTATAGGTTATAACTTCTGCACACACAATAAGCGTAAAAAAATTACACAATAAACAAAGATAGACGTAAAAAACATACACTTTTTTTGAAATTTGGATATAATATAAATAGGAGAGGGTGATAAAAATGTTAAGCAAAATAGAAATAGAAAACTTTAAATCTTTCAAACATTTAACAACAGTAGACTTTACAAGTACTAATTATAAAATTCTTAAAAAAAGAAATGTTTCAGATGATGGAATACTAAAAGGTGGAATATTTGTAGGAGCTAATGCCTCAGGCAAAACTAACATAATACTATCCATTAAGCTTTTACTAGAATTACTATTTGCAGAAAAAATAATTGACATTGGTTTATATAAATGTTTATTTTCAAAAAGTGACAACATAAAGCTTCACTATGAGTTTCAATTTGGAGATAACGTTATTAATTACAACATTGAATATGATACAGGAAAAAAAATTATGGTTGAGACTTTGCTCGTGAATAATAAAATTATGCTAAACAGGATTGGGGAAAGTGCAAAATCATATATTACAGATAATGAAGTATTTGATAATCTTGATAAAAAATCCTTACTTTTAAGATCCATATATTTTAATACAAAGTTTAACAATTATCCTGTTTTAAAAGAGTGGTTTAACTATTTGATAAATTCAGTTTTTCTCGATGCCTTTCTAAGGAGAGGAATAAATCCGTCAAACAATAATCTGGATTTAAAGGAGTACCTGGACAATAATGGTGTAGAGGATATTAATAGTTTCTTTAAAAAATATAATTTCGGCCAATTAATAGAGTATTCAAAGGAAAGTACGGGAAGCTTAATTTCTATAAATACAGAAGGAAACAAAAGTATTTTCTTTAAAAGAGATGATATTGGAGAACCAATTCCATTTGTGATGGAGTCATTAGGCAATAAAAATCTTTTAAATATACTGCCGGCATTTTTCCATGTTATAAAAAATGGAGGTATGTTAATTATAGATGAATTTAGCAGTGCATTTCATAATGATTTAGAAGAACTTCTTGTTAGATATTTCATGGAAAAGTCAAGTAAGGCTCAGATATTTATAGTTTCACATTCAACTAACTTATTATCAAATACTATCTTTAGACCGGATCAGGAATATGCGGTTGAATTTAGAGGAAGCGATGGAAGTTTTATAAATAGGTTTTCTGATGAAAGACCAAGAGAAGCACAGAACATAGAAAAAATGTATACGAGCGGAGTTTTTGGCGGAAAGCCGGTATACGAAAATGAGTAAAATAGTTTTTGCTGATAACAACAAACGAATTGGAAAAGTATTGTTTATTGTAGAAGGTATTAAAACAGAAATAAAAATATTGCATAAGATATTCACTAATATATTTGATTACCAGTATGAAAAATTGGATAGGTTAGATAGATATAGGCCATACAATAAAAAGGATAATCCGCTGTCCTCCATATTTGTCATTAATACGGAAGAATCAAACATTAAGGATATAGAGGATGCCAACGGCTACCTGGATAACTTGTTTGAAAGGCTTATTGATGAGTATAATTTTCCGGTGGATAAAGCCGCTATATTTTATATTTTTGATAGAGATAATTATTCTAATACGAATAAGACACTTATTAGTGATTTAATGAATAAGCTTAATAATTCAAGGGAAAGCAATGATGAATATGACAGACAGGGGTTACTCCTGCTGAGCTATCCATCAATTGAAAGTTTTACTGCTTCAAACTATATAAAAGATGCATTTAATATAGAAATAGAAAAGGGTACAGATCTAAAAAAATATTTGCATAAAAGAAGTATTGGTTATCAGAAAATAAATAAAGATACTGTTGCATTAGCTGTTAATGAAATGGATAAAGCAATAAAAAGTATAGGAATCGAAAATTATGATTTGGATAATTTTAGAGATGCTAATTTAGAGATATACAACTATGAGGAGAAGTACTATGCTCAAACTAAAAAATACAAATTGCTGAGTTTATTATGCATAGCGCTTCTTGATTTAGGATTGATAGAGATAGAAGATGAATGATTTTTTAAAGTGATATATAGAAATTCATATAATTTGTCTTTGGACTAGCCTTTGTTTTGGACGCTGTAGGGCTGAGATCTATATATAAGAAATATTTTACTTTAAGTGATTATTGAGGTGTTAACTAAGTGAAAAAGAAAGTGCTTGTCCAAAGCTTCCGTGCGAGGAAATCCGAGACTATTAGTAAGACGGAATTACTGCCTAGGTTTGGGGCGGAGCATCCCATTAAAATTAAAGGCACTGGTCAAGCTTTTTGTCTGAGTGTGCGAAGAGTTAAAGCTTGGCCAGTGTTTCAGTATACATTTTTTTACCTCAACCAATTAAATAGCCAACGTCATTCTGTTTGATTAACTGTTAATAGTAATATAAATAATTATATGACATAGAGAGGTTATGTAGTTTTGACAAATATTTATTACTAATAACTAAGATTATTCTAATAAGGTAAATAATGATATAATTAGTATGTATTTGTATCATTAAGGGCAGAAATAAGGGGAGATGTGTTTTATGTATATATCACATATACAAATTAGTAATTTTAGGTCATTCGATGAAAATGTGAATATTGACTTTAATGAGGGAATAAATGTTATTATTGGACATAATAATGCTGGAAAATCAAATCTTTTGAAGGCATTAGGATTAATTTTTAATTACAGTAGCCATAAAAGTTTGACTATTGATGATTTTAATAAATATATAGAACCTACAAGGTTAAAAGAGCAACCGCCTAAAATAGAAATAAGTGCAACTATTAAAGAATCTAAAAATGAAGAGGAATATTCTGATGATTTGGCCACTATAGGGGGATGTCTTACTAAAATAGATAGTCCATATGAAGCTAAGCTGACATATGAATTTTTTTTACCTGAGAAGGAGGTAGAAAATTATAAAAAAATTATGTCAGTGATATCTGGACAAGATGCTGATTTATACTGGAAAGCTATAGATGATAATTTTATAAGAAAATATATCTATAAAATTTATTGTGGTAATCCAGATTATAAAATTGAAGTAGATAATGAAGTACTTAGAAAATTTGATTTTCAGTTTCTTGATGCAATAAGAGATGTAGAGAGAGACTTGTGCACGGGAAAGAATGTACTTTTAAAAGAAGTATTAGACTTTTTTATGGATTATGATATAAAAAATGATTCTCAGAAAAACAAAGATGAAAAAATCAGTGAAATAAGTTCTAAAAAGAAAGACTTTTCTAGTCAGGCAGAGAATCTAATAGAACAGCTTAAATCAAGAATGAAATCAGGAAAAGATCAAATGCTAAAATATGCTAATGAAACAGGTGCTAGTTTTGATAAATCGGTTCTAGATTTTGATGGGAGTATTTTAGATACACAATTATATTCAGCATTACAATTAATAGTTAAATATGAAACAAATATAAAAATTCCTATTTGTAATAATGGATTAGGATATAATAATCTAATTTTTATATCACTTTTATTAGCAAAAATGCAAAAAGATGCATCAGGTGAGTATTTGGGTAGTAATGCAAAGGTTTTCCCTATTTTAGTTATAGAAGAACCAGAAGCCCATTTACATCCTGCTATGCAGTATAAGTTTTTGAAGTTCTTAAGAGAGAATAATGGTAGAAATGCGAGACAAGTATTTATAACAACACATTCACCCAATATTACAGCAGCAGTTGAATTAGATGAAATTATTGTACTCAATTCAAATAATCATAAATTAAATGTTGGCTATCCTGGGAAAGTTTTTGATATTTCAAATTCTGATGATAAGAAGTCTAAGTCATATATAAGAAGATTTTTAGATGTTACAAAATCCGATATGCTTTTTGCTAAAGGAATTATTTTAGTAGAAGGAATTGCAGAGCAGCTTCTTGTACCTGTATTTGCAAAGTACTTAGATATAAATTTAGAAGATCATCATATATCTGTTATTAATGCTGAAGGCAGATATTTTCAGCATTATTTAAAATTATTTAACACTAAAATAGAGGGAGCAATTGATAAAAAAGTTGTTTGTATAACTGATTTAGATCCAGAACGTAAATGTAAAACTGATAAAAAACCAAAGTTTAAGAAGTGTTATCCTTTTGAACTTGATATTGATAAGGAAAAATATGATTATAAAAATTCTTCTAATAGTTTTATAAAAGAATTTGAAGAAGAAAAAAGTAAAGGAGAAATTTCGAATAATATAAAATATTTTACACAGACAGAAGGAAAGGGTAAAACTCTTGAGTATGAAATAATATTGTCTAACCCTAATTGTGAGAATATAATTACTGATAGTATTAGTAATGCAGGAAAATTAAAAGAATTATTAAAGGATTTTAATGAAAATAAGAGTTTAAATAATATGCTGGATAAATTAAGTAAAAGTGATGAAGATGAGAGAATAAGAGAAGGAATAGAAAATTCATTATGGGATCATGATGATGAAAGAAAAAAACATTTGATAGCGGCAAAATATTTAAATTCAGTTGGAAAAGGTGAAAATGCTATAGAATTATCTGATATACTAGAAAACAATTTAAATGATAATCAAGGATTCCATTTTGAGCCACCTAAATACATAAAGGAGGCCATAGAATGGATGATAAAGTAGATGCTAATTTTGAATTTATAGAATCAAATTCTCTTATAAATACTGAGAACAATTTTAAAGTAGAAGCAGGACCTGGTGCTGGTAAAACAACGTGGCTTGTTAATCATATAAAGAACGTACTAAATAAATCTACTAGATTGAAAAAATCTAAAAAAGTTGCATGTATTACATATACTAAAATTGGTGTTAAAGCTATAATTAATAAACTTAAAGATGCAGGAGATCAGGTTGAGGTAAGTACTATACACAGTTTTCTTTATAAATATATAATTAAGCCATATATATATTTAATAAAGGATGATTATAATTTAAATATAGAAAAATTAAATGTATATGATGAGAGTATTTTTAGTTATAGAAAGATGGTTGAATGGATAAAAAGTGGAGGAGTGAAACTACGATATTTACTAAAGGACGGTAAATTAACTCAACAGAATTTAGTTAATCTGTGCTGGACATTAGAAGATGACGATTGTATTTTAAAAGTTAGAAAACATAGAAATTATTATAAGAGATATGATGACGGCAGCAAAAAGATGTCATTCATTTTAGATTTTTCAAAGCACCAAGAGGATTATTTGAAGTATAAGGAACAGTACTGGAAAGATGGAATAATTACTTATGATGATGTCTTATTTTTTAGTTACAAATTAATCAAAGAATATCCGCAGATACTAAAGATTTTAAGAGCAAGGTTTCCATATTTTTTTATTGATGAATTTCAAGATACCAATCCTATACAAGCTGAAATTATAAGATTATTGGGAGGAAAAGAAACAATAGTTGGAATAATAGGAGATAAGGCTCAAGCTATATATGAGTTTCAAGGTGCAGATGTAACTCAATTCGAAAAATTTACGTTAGACAATATGAAACAATATAAAATTAAAGATAATAGAAGAAGTACCCAACAGATAATAGACATTTTAAATATTATAAGAAGTGACTTGAAACAAGAAAGCCCCGATCATAAAAAAGGAAATAAACCTTATATAATTGTAGGAGAACAGTTAAATTCATATAAAAAAGCAAAGGAGATAATAAAGAATAAAAATGAAAATTTATATTCTTTAAGTTATGCTGATGTTACCTCAAATGAAATGAAGCTAAATGACGATGAAATTGAGGTCGATGAGAGTGTTTTAAAGGATAATATCATAGACACAATTCTTAGCAGAGAATCAAGAAATAGTAGGTCTAAACAAATTGTAAAAATTATAAAAGCTATAGAATATGCAAGACAAAATAATTTTAAAGAAGCTGTAAAAAATATGGCTAAAATTTATGGAGTTGAGAAAGATATAGAAAACATAAAAAAATCTTTAATTGCATTAAATAATTTGTTAAGTACTTATGATAAGTTTAAAAATGTTACTATAACAAAATTTTATAACAAATTAAAAGATAGTATTGGGATTGATATAAGGAAAATTTCAAAAGGTAACATAAAAATATTTTATGATTCTATTAAATATACAGATGTTGCACTTTGGATAAAAATAAATGAGGATAACAGTATTCACAGGACGATTCACAAGGCTAAGGGTGATGAATTTGATAATGTTATAGTGATTGTAAAAGGTAAAATTAATAAACCATTTGATGAAAATGAAGATTTAGCATTTTTATTAAATCCTGATTTAAGTCAAGAGAGTCAGAGGGTATATTATGTAGCTGTAAGTAGGGCAAGGGAAAATTTATTTATTAATGTCCCTGAACTGTCTAGTGACAATGCTAAAAAGTTGGAGAGCTATGGCTTTAATATTGCATATACGTAGAAATAAAGAAATATTAAAAAAGTGAATTTCTAAATAATATATTGTAAAAATGCAAAAATAGTATATAATATAAGTGAGGAGCAATTCTCCAGGGTGCAAGAAACGACCACACTGTTCCGAGCTGTCGGAGTTTAAAGTATAGCAGCATTTGACCTGGTTGGGGTAGGAAAACTAACCTGTCGTTTCAAAATTGTGATTACAAAGTCTTAACTTTTGAGTTAAGACTTTTTTACATATATAGGGGGATTACGTATGTATACCAAAGAAGAACTTAAATCTTTAGAGATTGTACCTAAGATATCAAAAATAAGCTTAAAAACTATAGCGGAATTTTATTGTGACAATTTAACCAAAAAGTCTTTTAAATATAAAATCAGATTACATAAGTCAAAAGATGAAATTGAAATAGATATTAGATTTTTTACAGAAAATTTACCGCATTTATTAGGTATACAGAAGGTAGCTGCTGAAGGTCAGAGATACAAATATGAAGGCAAGCTGGGTTATGAAGGTATGATTAGAGAATCCATAACAATTAAATCATTAAAAGATTTGGACAAGGGATTAAGACCTAATAATAGGTCAGAGAGAGTATTCCCTAAAATTGAAAGCAGGATAACTTATTTTTATTTGCTGCCTCAGTTGATGGAAAAGTGCAATATAGTTAAATTTAATAACAATACAGTAACTCAATTATTTAATGGAAACTGTAATATAAAATCAGATTTCATTTTATATCATGAAAAATTGGGGGTAAAATTACACTTAGGAGTGGTAAAAGAGCAAAATGGGAAAGTGTATTATGTACCACAAACTTTTATTGTTAAATCAATTAGGGCAAGAGATAGAGACAGATTAACTAGTGGACAAAGGTTTGCTAATATAGTAGAACGTACTATAGAAAATATAGATTAGGTTAAAAAATATTTCAGTTATGAAGTGAAAAAATGATCCATTTATTTTATAGACAGTCCTATATAATGGAGTAAATTATGGAATTATATTCCATAAAATCAAAGAGATTTGCACTCAAATCTGTAACACAACCGTAACACAACCGGGAGAAAAAAGTGCGTATTTTTAAGGAAATAAAAGGGACAAGCAATGACGTAAACCTAGATATATCAACCGATAGGGAGATGGATAAAATTAGGTAAAGACTTTTTAGTCAAATCCAGAGGCCGGGAGTTCGAATCTCCCTGGGTGCACCAGTATCAATGCTTTCACGATGTCGTGAGGCTTTTTTTATTGCCAAATAACACAAATAAAAAGACGCCCTATGAATTTATAGAGCGAACAAATCATTATCTACATATTTTGTTTTTCCGTAAAATTGCTTTCGTACAAGGTTTCCAGTATCGTCATGTCTTATAGTAATTGTAGTTCTCCATCCATTTAGAACTCCATCTTTATAATATTTTTGTATGGAGCCTTCAGCATTTGCTTTTTTAGAGGGCATATATTACCCATTCCTTATAACATAAAGATTCATCAAGAAATAAAAAATCATTACTAGAAAATAAATGTACCTTTATTTTCTAGATAAGTAAATAACCTAATAATGCTAATTTTCATTGAAATTTATAAATAATTCTATATATGAAATAGAAAAAATATGAGGAGAAATGATAAATTAGTGAAAAGCTTACTTTTCAGTACATGATATGCTTGTTTTCATTACTTCTAAATCTCGAGAAAAATGCTCATGTAAAAGATTTTAAAATTTTTTATTTTCTATATGAAGGAATTTTATATAATATATAGAATACATACTAAAGTATAGTAATGTCAAAGAAAAATATAGATTATCCAATTTTTCTATGATGAAATGGTAGCTGCAAAAACAGAAATTGCAGGAGGTATAGATAGAGGCAAAAAGTAATTTTATTATATTCAATATATAATAAAGAGTGAAAGGAGACTTATGAATGTTAAAAAAATTAATGAATTTTTGTATAACTACCACTATAGTATTTGGTATATCTACTGCAGCATATGCTAAGACAAGTTATAATGTAACAAGACTTTGTGGCAATGATAGATATGAAACGTCAATAAAAATTGCAGAGAATTTTCAGAGCGGTACCCTTCAAAATGTAATACTTGCAAGTGGGAGTAATTTTCCTGATGCATTGGTAGGAAGTATTCTATCAAAGAAATATAATGCACCAATACTTTTAATAAATAGCGACCTGAATAGTAATTCAGAACAATTAAATTATATAAAAAATAATATTGATAAAAATGGAAACGTATATATTCTTGGAGGTACTGGATCTGTAAGTGATGAATTTGCAAATCATGTAAAAGATTTAGGATATAATAATATCACAAGGCTTGGAGGAAATAATAGATTCAGCACAAATAAAGAAATAGTTAATTCTATGAATGTTAAAAATGGAACTCCAATTGTAATTGCAAATGGATATGGTTTTGCGGATGCATTAAGTATATCAAGTGTAGCAGCAGACAATGGTTATCCTATATTTATGACAAAAGCTGATAGTCTTCCAGATGAAACTAAGGACTTAATTTCAAGTATCAATCCAAGTACGGTTTATATAATTGGTGGACAAGGCTCAGTTGAAGATAAAATATTAACACAGTTAAAATCACTTGTTCCATCTTTAAGCGATGATAATATAAAAAGAATAGATGGACAAACTAGGTATGATACTTCATTAAATATATGTAAATATTTTAATGTGAATACAGATACAGCTGTACTTGCAAGTGGAGTAAATTTCCCTGATGCATTATCTGGAAGTACACTAGCTTCAAAATTGAATGCACCTATAATACTTATAGATGGCAAAGATATAACAAATCAAAAAAGTTTTATGGACTCAAAAGGCTATAAAAATGTAACTATACTTGGTGGATTTGCTTCAGTAGACTTAGCTGCAGAATATCAGCTAGTAGATCCATCAAAAATTCCTCAGGCTGAAAAAGATTATTTGAATAATTTGAAAAATTATTGCGAGTCCTATAAACAGGAAACAGATACATTTTTAAATAACCTGGATACAGTCGAAAATAAAATTAGCAACTTAAAATCAACATCAACTTATAATACTGTGGAGGATATAGATAATAGCATATCCCAATCAATTTCAGCGGTGAATGAAGTCAATTCATATCTGTCAGATTATAAAAATAATTTAACCAGCTTAAAAGATAAAGTTGCAAATTTACAGGTACCAGACAAACTTAGTAACTTGAATAGTCAGTATTTAAGTAATATAAATACTCAAATTGATGATATAGATAAGTCTATAGATTATATGAACAGTTATGTATACAAGTTTAATTCTTTTAAACAGGCAGTAGATGATTTAGATTTTGATAAAGCTAAATCTATAGGAAATTGTATAATTCAACCGCCAGATATACAAACTGGAAGTTCTGGGATATCAAGCTTATATGATACAGTTAATGCAGCTATAAATAGTTTACAACAATAATTTTAATTTATTAGAATTGAAAGATGTCATTCCTAGATTTTTATGTTTGGTGATGACATCTTTATTATATTCATAAAGGTGGATATGTGAATATGTTTAAAATGAAAAATAGAAAACTAATTTTATCTTATGGAATTATAGGTATAGTTACATTACTAATTGTTTTAAATGTTATTCAATTTATTCAGAATAAAAGAACATATGATTCTATGGCAAAACAAATATTATAGGCAAATGAAAAATTAAAAAATCAAGCTAGTAATTATCATAAATTAAAAAAAGAAGTATCAACGGTAGAACAATCAATACAAAAATTATCTAACAATAAACTAGCTGCAAATAATAATTTATCTAGTGAAAATAAATAAAATATATAAATTATGAAAATATTTATAGAGAGATTGGTGAAAAAATTGATTAAGATTAGTACAACCGTTTTGGATACAAACTCTATAATAAAATCTTCTATAACTTTAAAAGGAACTAATGGAAATAACAAAGCGATTTGTAATTGATTAAAATTAAGCTAAAACAATAGCAGACGATGGATTAGAGTTGGCAAAGGAAGTTTCATCATTTGTTATGAGATTAAAAAAGAGGTTAGGAAGATAGTTTAGTATAAAGCCTTTACGCTAATAATGGGAAGTTATGATATAAGCAATAATTAGAAATGTTAGCCAATATAGTGATAACACAGTATATAAATTCATTTACTATAAATTCCACTTAGAATAACTAAATCATTTAGTCTTACCTGATGGGTATATTATTGATCAAAGTATTTCTAAGTATACGTGAAAACTTGAGTGATAACGATTTTTAGGCTCTAATGAGCCTTAAATAAGAGGAATATAATTATGCGTAAGCCTAAAAAGTATATGAAAAGAGATGAAAGTATGATTGCAGAAATAAAAGGGAAGATAAGTAGTACTGGCTCAAATCTTAATGATAGATTAGAAGATGATTTAACTGGAAATGTTTTTGGTAGCTTAAGATATATGTCATTTAATCACGGTTTAAAACAAATTCTTATTCAAGGGATATATCCGAGAAGTTTATCAAAGATCATTGAGAATATTGATGAAGATAAGTGGAGCGAATTTATTGAATTTTGGCCTCATGATAAAGAAGGAGAGATTGATGCTTTAATAAAGTTTGAAAATACTATTATTGGTATTGAAGTAAAGTATCTTAGTGGTATTTCATCTGATGATGATGCAAGTAATTCTCCAGACTTGGAAGGTGAATTTACAACATATGATAATGTTAAGAGCGTAAACCAACTTTCACGTGAATCAAGAATTGTTTCACGGTCAGGTAATAATAAAAATAAGATACTACTATTTGTAGCAGATGGAGAAGCCTGCAGAGAAGTCTATAAAAATATTAAAGCTAGAAATATAATTGAAAATAATGTGGAATTTGCCTATATTTCATGGCAAGGCATTTTGTATGCTCTTGAAAATTTAAAAATAAATAATGTCTATGAAAAAGTCATAGTAAGTGATTTAAAAAATCTTTTAATAAAAAAAGGATTTGAAAGTTTTAAAGATTTTATAATTGAGAGTAATGTAGAAGAAAAGTGGTATGACTTTGGTGTTGTAAAAAAAAATACTATTTCTTTTGATGTGAAAGAAACAATAGAGGAGGATTTATATTATGAATTCAGCTGAGAATATACGAAATGCATTTAAGGTAGTAAATAAAACTTATGAGAACATAAATAAAATGATAAATTCTTGTAAAACAATCGCAGATGAAGGAAATGAATATGTTGTTTCAGTTCCTAAGTTTTTAAGATGGAAATCTGACGCTGAAGTTGGCGGATGGTTAATTAATGATTTTATAGTACTTTTTCAAAGTAAACATGATAAAGAATTGGAAAATGGATGGCGTAATGGACCGATTTATGTGCTAGACATAGATCTTGATTATGGTGATACTCCAAAAATATATATTTCAAAATTTCAATATAAGAATATGGAGAATTGGAGTAATGGATGTTCACCAACCAATCATTGGCGTTTTTATTGGCCGATAAGGAATATGGATGAGTTTGAGGGTGTAAAGACTGATGATTATGAAATATGGACTCCTAAAAAAGGAAAGGAGTCAGTAGCAGATAGTTCTTATTGGGGGATAAAAAGAGCAGTATGTTACACTGAAGAACTGACAGATATAAATGCAGATAACATACAAGAAAAAATATTTGATAGATTTTTATGGCTTAAGGACAAGTAAGTGCCAATTAAATGATTTAAGGAAAAGAAAAGGTTTATAAGGAGTGAATATGAATCTTTTAAAGGGAAACATTAAAGTAATTTCAGTAATAGTTTTTATTGTGATTTTGGAATGGTTTGTATTAAAGTAATATTATAATTATATACCATCAAATCCACCTGTGCCTAAAATTATGTACAAAAATAAAGAAGATGAATGATTTGTTAAAGTGATATATAGAAATTCATATAATTTGCCTTTTTCTTTAATTGTTCTAAATAAGTTATCATCCTCTGATGGTTGATATAGATATTGTTTAACGTCATGAAGTAACTGTGAATTAAATGAACTAAAATTGTTTTTTTGAAAATTGAATAGTAAAAGTTCTTAGATAGTGTTTCAGTATTAATAAAAATAAGCTTAAAAACTATAATGGAATTTTATTGTGACAATTTAACCAGAAAATCTTTTAAATATAAAATCAGATTACATAAGTCAAAAGGTGAAAAAAACAAAACCATCCTAAGCATTTTACTATAGAATGGTTTTGAGTTTTTTATCTTTGTTCAAAGTATTTTTTAAGAATATTATTTTTTGTATGAGCTTATACAGAAAGTTTTATTTATAAATAATAGGGCAGCAGTTATCTGCTTGTTTATAATCCTTATACAGTGCATAAGATAAACATTTTAGTCCGCGAGCCTGTGATAAAAAGTCTGTAAATAAAATAAAAACATAAAGCTTTCTATGATAAAATAAAAATTATAGGAGGCTTTTTTTATGGCAAGAAAAAAAGATGTTTATAAGGTAAAACCAATGACAGA
>NZ_LROR01000099.1:0-15339 GCF_001675205.1 Clostridium coskatii
CCCACGTGTTACTCACCCGTCCGCCGCTAATCCACTCCCGAAGGAGCTTCATCGCTCGACTTGCATGTGTTAAGCACGCCGCCAGCGTTCGTCCTGAGCCAGGATCAAACTCTTAATTTAAAAGTTTATATGGCTCTATAGAAAATTGCTATTAGCTTCACAATACTGCGTCAAAGCTTTCACTGCGGTGCTCATTTACTTAAGTAAACTCCGCTCCTCATTCAAACTTTTCCTTGTCTTGCTCGCTACTACCAATTTTTAATATATTACGTAACCGTAATATACTCGAAATTACTTCTTAAACTGCTCTCGCAGCTCAAAAGAATTGCTGGTTTATTCTAAATAAGTTATACTTATATCTTCCTCTGTTTAATTTTCAAGGATCATTTTGCTGCCTCACTTCGACAACTTTTATAGTATATCATCTTTATTTCAACCTGTCAACTAGTAATTTACTATGAATTAAACTTTCTAAGTTATCGTTCAGTTGCGACAGGAATTACATCTTATCACATCTATTTTATCATGTCAATTAGTAATTTATTTCCAGGCTGTTCATTACATTATATATCTTTTAGTAATATAATTAATAACTTTTATATAGTACTATGCAAACTGAATTACTATAATACTCTTGGTTGCGGGAGCAGGACTTGAACCTACGACCTTTGGGTTATGAGCCCAACGAGCTACCAACTGCTCCACCCCGCGTCATTGTATACATTTATATTAACAACTATCCTTGGTTGTATTGGCCGCCTCTTGAAGCGACAAGTGATATCTTATCATATATGCAGATATAAACAACTAACAATATTCGGTGTTTACCATACAATATTATAGCAATACCTCATTATGCTTCTATATACCCAATAATTCATATAGTGACACACCTGACATAGTTTGCTGAAAATAAGTATTACCTCTCAATTAGTATTAGTCAAATCTCCGACCTACTAGTATCAGTCAGCTCATTATGAAAAATGAGTTATCAACTAACTGCTAACCACTTTTATCACTTTATGTTACTAGCCACACCACTTAATACACTTTTTCTAAGTACATACTGCTCCTTATATACATTTGAATTGTTGGCATTTGGACTATATTTATTGATAATTTTTATATTGTTGACAAGTGCCTCTTTTAAGTCCTCTATATTACCTTCTGCATATGCACCAATAATACAATCTGTAAGTACAGCACCTCCTGACACTTCTAGTGTAATTGTTTCACTTTGCATAATGTCTGCTTTAATTTGATTCCACAAATCATCTTTACTTCCACCCTCGGTAATAGTAATTCTGTCTATTTTGATACCAGCATTTCTATAATCATTTGTAATTTCCATATAATCATAAGCAATAGCCTCCAAAACAGACCTCCATAAAGCAAATTGATCTGTATCCAAGGTCATGTTCAAAAAACAACCTTTTATCTTTGAAAATTGACCATATCCACCAGTTAAATATGGTAAGAAAATCACACCATTGCATCCCGGTACAACCTTTTCCGCTCCTCTGCTAAGCAGTTTATAATAGCTATCCTCATCAGATTTTTGACAAATGTTATCCTTAAACCAACGCAGTGCCAGACCTCCAGTTCTAACAAATCCCCAGTAAAAATATGTATTTTCTAAAGTGCCGCTGTTAAAAATCAATTCACTTCCTCTTTTACTAAGCTCTGGAATAATCCCATTTGTAGAGACACAGAACATGTCACAAGTTCCTGCAACATCTACAGCCTTATTTGCTTCAAGAATTCCACTTCCCAGCATGGACTGCATTGTATCACCTGCACCAGCACAAATTGGTATGCCATGAGGACATCCCGTTTCCTTTGCTGCACTTTCCGATAACGTACCAATAATATTCCAGGGCTTTACAATCTTAGGCATATAGCTTTTAGCTATTCCTAATATATCAAGCTGCTTATCTGACCATTCCTTTTCATACACACGATATCCAAGGCCCCATCCTGACATAGTTCCCCAATCAACAAAAGCATCCTCACTCTCTAAACCTGCAAGATTCATCAAAATATAGGGAGCATTATGGACAAACTTTTTGCCTCTTTTTTGAAATTCTTTATTATTTGCTAAGATCCATCTTGCATGCAGTGCTGGAAACATACAGCTTGGATCAGCATTTCCGGTTTCCTTTCCCCAAATATCAAGATTCAATTTCTTAAGGACTTCAACATCACTCTGTGTTCTTGAATCCAGATAGTTTATGTAAGGTGTAATTGCCTTTCCACTTTCATCTATACCTACAATTCCACAAATAATTCCATCCCCCATAATTACTTTAATTAAGTTAGGATCAATTTCTTGTTTTTTTAACTGTTCTATGCACTGTTTCATGCCAAGTTTTGTAAGTAAAAGATATTCATCTGCATCCATATCAACCCATCCTGGATGAGGATATTTCAAAGTTGTCCTATTTGACGATTTTGCTACACATTTCATATTTTTATCATATACAGCAACCTTTACGCTTTGAGTTCCTGCATCAAAAGCAAGATAATAATGTTCCATTTTATATATTTAGCGAGAGGTACATAGAAATTGCAATCTCCCACTAAAATTCGCCTCTTTTCTTTATCATACTATCCATAGTAATTTTAAGTAAAATAAAATAATCCCCTAGGTTCTCCTAGGGGATTGTAAACATAATAAACATATACATCTTGTTTATCCACCTTCTTTCATCCAGACTATACTGTCGGCTTCGGAATCTAACCGAATCTGCCATATGGCTTGCGGGCTGTACCGCCGATAGGGAATTTCACCCAACCCCGAAGGATATTCTATATAACTTTACCATTAATATATCATTGTGCTTTTTCTCTGTCAATGCTCATATGACTTTCTTCATTAAAACTCTTTACTAAATCGTTTATACCAAATCCTAGATTGTCTTTTACTCCATTCTCAATATCAAGCAGCATCTTAGTGTCATTTTCTCTATACTTTTTATAGCTCTCATTAAGCACAGCTAGATATTTTTCAAACTCTCCTTGAATAGGCTTAATTATCTTACAATACTTTTTTGTAAGTTCAATGCATCTAATAAAGCTGCACTTTACTTTCTCATCTT
Source organism: Clostridium coskatii (assembly GCF_001675205.1). Classification (NCBI taxonomy): domain Bacteria; kingdom Bacillati; phylum Bacillota; class Clostridia; order Eubacteriales; family Clostridiaceae; genus Clostridium; species Clostridium coskatii. Next base: position 3,099 of record NZ_LROR01000099.1, read on the forward strand.
TCTTTAAAGATCTTACAAATTTAATTTGACTATTTACTGCAGTATTTTTAACGCTGTCATCATAGTTCAATATCTTTTCAGCTTGACTACTCATGATTCTCTTTAGTTCATCTAAATTATCACCATCTACCTTATCTAATTCTTCTATTGGATAGTCACTTTCGTCTACTTCCTCAGCAGAATCTAAAAATTCCACAAGCTTTAACCATACCCTCTTCTTTTCATCATTATCAATTGTAACTTCTAAAAATGGCTCATACATAACGACAAACATTTTTCCAAAATTTCCTGGAAATATTCTAAGCAAACTATTTGATATAAGTTCTTTTTTATTATCTCTAGACATTTCCAGTGTTTCCCGCAGCTTTTTAATTTGTTCTCCTGAATACTTATAATCATCTGGATTCTTTTCCATAAGACTTGATATGATCAACTTACTTTTTTCTAGATAACTTATGTTCTCATCTATTTTTTCTAAAGCGTCCATTAAAGCTTCCTGCAGTCCTTTTTTACCTGCAATTACATCCTTTATACCTTTTATTGGTATATCTAAAGTTCTAAGTGCTCCTATTAAATTTAATCTAATAATATCCTCATCTGAATATTCCCTATAATTGTTTTCAACATTTTTTAAAGGATTAATCAAACCTTCACTTTCATAGTATTTAATAGCCTTCTTAGTAAGTCCAGTCTTTTCTGCTGCAATTTTTATATTCATACATATTTCCTCCCACCAATATCAATAAATCTTACTTTTTATATTAATGGTATCCCTAAGGTACATGTCAATATATTTTTTAGTAAAAAAAGAATAAAGCACGTCTTCTCAAATAATTAGTACTTTACTCCCTAAAATTTCAATTTATCCGATGACTACCTGCTCTAATACTCCCACGCACACATCGAAAGCGACTATCACCAAATCAAAGATTTGGGATATCTGCTTTTCTCCAAGTGTGAGTAAAGAGCAGCTACGTCCCTGGATAACGATTTCTAAACATCAGATGGAGTTTTGACTCCATCTCATGTCAAGAACTTTGTTTACATTACTCTACAAGTGCAATCATTTTCTTTCCAAATAACATATTAGTTAAGGCAATAGCTCGTCCAACACCCATAACTGCCACTAAAGTTCCAACGCCAATTCCAACAATTTTTCCAGCACACACCAAACCAATAACTACAGTGATTATAACACTTGATATATCTGTTATATTTTTTGCAAGTCCAAGTCCTTTCTTAGTTCGCTCTGCTAATGCCTGTGTAAAACCATCTGCAGCATTTGGAACAATCTTCATTTGAACTGTAATATATGCTCCAATTCCAGTGAGCATAATTGCTGCTGCAAGCAAAAGCAAATTTATCATTAAGTTATTACAATTTATAACTATCATATCATTAAAAATATTAATTATACGGCTAAATACAATACTCATAGGAACCTGTAGTAAGTCAAATGGACGAAATTCCTTTCCACGCAATGCTGCTTGTCCAGCTACACACAGTATGTAAATACACATAGTTGCATTTCCCAAGTTTATATTCCAAATTTTTGAGATAGAATATGGTATGGAAATTATCGGTGACACTCCCAGTCCCGTTTTTGTATTCAAGATAATTCCTAATGCAAGTACCGCAAGTCCAATACAGTACATCATTCCACGATAAAATTTCTTCATATGCATTCCTCGATTCTTAGTCTTATTATAAATTTACATTCTTTTAATTTAATTACCCTATTAGCAGAAATTACAAATTTTGGCTACTATTTATTTACTTTTTTCACTTCCTTCGTATATTGTATATAAATAGTACCAATACTATTATATAAACTTTATAAATTAAAAATCAACTTATATGCAGACATACTTTTACAATAATGAAGTTCATTTAAATATTTTGTACATAAGTCTTAGTAAAAAATTTGTGGCACTTTTAATTACTCTCGAACCTTTTCTTTAGCATATTTCCAATATTGAAACAGGATAATATACTTCACAAAGGGCAATATATAAATGGTCATTATTTAAGGAGGTGTCTATATATGAGTATATTAAATGGACTTTTGGGAAACAATGATGATAATAAAAGAGATACTGATGAGGATGAAGCAAAACTTCGTCTCCGTAAGGAAGAACTTGACATTACTAAAAATAAAGTTCAAAAAGGTGAAGTAGAGCTTAGCAAAGAAATCATAGAAGAGAAAAAAAGTGTAGATGTCCCTGTAACACGTGAAGAAGTCGTAATTGAAAGAAGAAACCTAGACAATGAAGCCTCTGATTCTCCTATAACTGATGAGGAAAGTATTAAAATTCCTGTCAGTGAAGAAAAAGTTGATGTAAATAAACACACAGTAGTATCGGGAGAAGTTTCAGCTCATAAGCGTGCTATAGAAAATACAGAGCATATAGATGAAACTCTTAAACGAGAAGAAGCTAAAGTAAATAAAATTGGTGATCCTAATGTAGTTGACAGTACAAGTAACCAGAGCTAGTTAAATTTGAGACACCTCACAAATTGTACACAATTCGTGAGGTGTCTTTCTAAACAATTGGAGGACAAAATTTATGGCAAAGATAAGTAATAATATCAATAGTACAACTCTTCAAATTAAAAAAGAACAGCTTGATATAGCAAAAAAGTGGATACAAACAGGAAATGTAAAAATTCACAAAAAAACTTTCACAGAAGAAAAAAATTTTACTATACCTGTTGTACACGAAGAACTTATAATTGAGAAAGAGACCTTTATCCCAGCTGATGTACAACATAAAGATAGTTCTACTGAATTTATACGTATCCCTTTGAGCGAGGAACAGGTAGAATTTATAAAGCATAAAGTTATCTTAGAAGATGTATCCATATATAAACAACAAATTGAAGAGATACAGCATATTGAAGAAACCTTAAAAAAGGAGGAAGCTAAGATTAAATTCTCTGGATCTCCAAGTGTGATTGACAATAAAAAGTGAATTATACTACCTTTTCAACAAATATCTTTACAATTTCTGGGTCAAATTGAATACCTGCGTTCTTAATAAGCTCTTCTACAGCTATTTCTTTTGATAAAGCACTTCTATAAGCTCTCTCACTTGTCATAGCATCAAAAGCATCAGCTATTGCAATTATTCTTGATTTTAATGGAATTTGATCTCCTTTAAGTCCTTTAGGATAACCCTTTCCGTCCCATCTTTCATGATGTGCTAGAACATATTCTGACATTTCCGCCATGTCATTAACAGAACTTAAAATACGATAGCCTATTTCTGGATGACGTTTAATTTCTTCCCACTCTTCATCGATAAGCTTACCCGGTTTATTTAAAATATTCTCATCTATAGCAACTTTCCCTATATCGTGTAACAACCCTACAGTCTTTAGTTCTTGTATTTCACCCTCCGGTAAATTCATAGCCTTTCCTAAAAGATTACAATATTCAGATACCCTATGAGAATGTTGTTCCTCTCTTTTATTTTTTTCATGTAGTGTATTTATAATGGCACCAATTGTTTTTCCTCTCATACTTGGGCTCTCAAAAAGTTTCTTTTTATACATGAAATCTTCTGCTTTTTTCAGTACTTCAAATACATTTTCATCATCATAATGCTTTGTATCAAATCCAAAAGAAATTGAAAGGTTTATTGACTCTACTTTCTCTTTTGAAGCCAATTCAGAAATACGCTTAAGTATTTTGCCTGCTTCAAGTTCATTTGTTTTCGGAAGCAGTATTACAAACTCATCTCCTCCTATACGTGATATTATACCTTTATCACTGCAGACATTGAGCATTACTGCTGAAACCTTTTTCAGCAATTCATCACCAGCAGCATGTCCAAAAGAATCATTTATCAACTTTAATCCATTAACATCAGCCATAACAATAGTAAGAGGAAGATTTTCTTTGCTATTTAATCTTTCAATCTCTTCTTCAAAAAACCTCCTATTGTATAGTCCTGTAAGTTGATCGTTATAGCTTAAGAATTCAATTTTCTTTTGATTTTTTCTTTCATCTGTAATATCTCTGCTTATTACAATAACCTCATTTTCCCTACATTTAACTATCCGAAGTTCATAATATTTGTTACCTACTGGTGTATCAATTTCGTATTGAAAACTTTCCAAAGAATTATTTTTAAGAGCAGCCTTAATTTTCTCAAAACCAGTTTCAGCTATTTTAGATGGAAGTACATTCCAAAGAGTTTTTCCTATGAACTCATTTTCAGGCATTATTAGCACAGAAGCATCTTTTATTTGACAGTCTTTGAAAACAGCATTTTCATCTACAACAAAGATAATGTCTGGAATAGCAGTTACTATTGCTCTATTTCGTTCTTCACTTTTCTTTAAATTTTCTTCACTTTTCATTAGTCTATAATATTGGCTTCGAAGTTCTTCTTCTATTGCAGCTAATTCATTATAAGAAGCCTCTATTTCTTCATTTGATACCAGTAACTCCTGTTTACTCTTATTCAAAGCATCATTTGCTTCTAATAATTCCTTTGTACGTACAACAACCCTTTTTTTAAGAGTTCTATTCCATAATAATAATAAAAGTATACTTGCCACTGATGCCATTATTAAACTTCTATACTCTATTACTGTCTGATAGAAAGTTTTTTCTTCATAAACCCCAAGCCATTTATTATATATCTCATCATATTTTCCTGTAGCCTTAAGTATTTGCAGACCTCCATTAAGAGCAAATAATAAGTCTTCATTTCCTTTTTTTACAGCAATACAGTAATCATCAGGATTAATAACTAATCCATTACCCTTTATGTTTGAAATGTTATCTTTTTTCATAAAATAATGACCTATTATAGTTGAAACTACTGCATAATCATATTTGTTCATAGATATAAGTTTAAGTGCCTCCTCAGATGAATGAACTTTAACAAAATTAATGCCAAGATTCTGTTTTTTTAGATATTCTCCTGATATCTCATCTGATTCAACTACTACTGTCTTTCCTCTTAACTGGTTTATGTTCTTTATACTTTCTCCTTTTCTTGTAAATACATCAGCACCAGTTATTGCAGTTTTTGTTGTAAATGAATAAAATTTTTCCCTATCTTTAGAATAGAACATACCTGCTATGACATCTATTTTACCGTTTTCAAGTTCATCCATAGCTTCACTCCAGACACTTAGTTTAATCTTTACCTTAAACCCCATAGCCTCTGCTGCAGCCTTAGCAAGTTCTACATCAAAACCAGTTGGATTACCATTTTGATCTATAAAGCTATATGGGGGATAATCTTTATCATCACCTATTATTATTGTTCTGTCTGCTTTTTTTTCATCATTACCTAGCACCTTGTAAATAGTTTCTTTATTAGAATTCACACTTTCCTTGTTATCAGCAAACACTGCTTTTCCGAAATTATTACCCAATAAACAAGTTACTATTGCAATAAACACTATAATAAAAACTTTATGTTTTATTTCAATCATGCCCCCTTTCCTTTACAGTCATTTACATTCTGCTGTTGCATTAAAAAGTATGTATGTTTTTACATTTATTTTTATATCAAAGTAATACATTTTTTATAAGTATATCAGATTTATTAAACTTCTACACTAACATTTTTCACCATATAGAATAAAAATTACTACAGGAACTTAACCCTATAGTAATTTTTATTTTATCCCGTCTATTCTATTTTACACAGACCTATGGATGTTACTTAACTATGATAAAAATCATTAGAAATACTATTTAAACACACACTGAAATCACTGCTCATCTTTCTATCTAGCAAGGTATTGGTGTCAAAATTTCAACTTGCGGAATTTGAGGCACATCATCTGCTGTTTCTATTTTAGGAACTTCTTGTATTTTATTTTGCTCTGCAATATTACTTTGAGAAACTGTATTTTTCGAATTTGCTAATACATCTGATTTGCCTTTGGAAAGTGTATTTGACTCATCAGATCTTATAAATTTCCCATTTTCCCAAATTCCTTCTTTAACATTCCCATTTTTATATGTATATTTGCCTTTGCCATCTATATTATTATTTTTCCATTCTCCTGTATAAGTGTCACCATTTTTAAATGTATAAATTCCATTACCACTCATTTTATCATTGTTAGCTTTATCTTGATTGCTAGATGATTGAGTACCTTGTTCACAACCTGCTAATGCCAATACTAACATTAAAATTAGAAGTATTTTACTTATTCTTGCCATTTTGTGCCTCCTACAATAAGTTGCCCTTCCAATGTCATTGATTTAATTTGTCCATAAACATCTTCATATATGCTAACATTATAAAATAAATACTACAAATTGACAATAAAGTTTATATGCTGTTCTAATTACATTTGTAATCATATGCTGTCAACGTATTTTCATATTGAAAATAAAAAATCACTAACATATAATTTTAACTGTGCCCTGTCTACTTGACAAAGCACAGTTCACCATAAATGATAGTGATTTTTATATAGCTTATCCTAGTTCAATTTTGTTTTGCTTAGCATTGTCCTGCTCTAGCATATCAGCTGGAACCTTTTTCTTAAGTGTAAGCATAGTAACACCTGCAATTACCAGTGATACGGCCAAACACATATATGCCGCTGTATAAGAACCTGTACTAGTTTTTATAAATCCAACAAAATAAGGTCCAGTAAATCCTCCTAAATTTCCTATGGAGTTAATTAGTCCAGTAGCACCAGCCGCTGCAGGACCAGATAAAAACGATGTAGGTACTGCCCACCATACTCCCATTCCTACATATACACCAATGGCAGTAACACAGGTACATATAAAGCTTAATACAGGATTAGAAGTCAAAGCTCCTAATGCCATACCTACAGCACCAATAAAAAGTGGAATAGCTATATGCCATCTTCTTTCTCCTGTCTTTGAGGTAGAATTGCCATTAATTATGAACCCAATAAGTGCTGCCGTCATTGGTATTATAATTAGCCAACTGACACTAGAATTACTCAACCCTGATACTGATTTGAGTACTGTTGGCAGCCAAAATCCAAATCCCCAAAATCCTGTAACCCACATAAAATATATAAAACATAATTTGAGAACTGTCTTATCTTTTAAGGCTTCCCATAATGTATATTTCTTTATTGAATTTTTTACAGCAATTTCTCTTTCGTATTCTGCTCTTATTGTCTTCTTTTCTTCTGGAGTTAACCAACTGACATCTTCAGGAGAATCCTTGAGCCAAAAAATAAGAATGATTCCATAAATAAAAGCCATAGTTCCTTCTAAGATAAACAACATCTGCCAACCTTTAAATCCAAAAGCTGCAATACCTAATATTATGCCTGCTAAAGGAGAACCAATAATACTTGAAACCAGCATTGAGGTTAAAAGTATTGAAAGTGCCTTAGGTCTTTCCTTTGCATTAAACCAACGAGGAACAATAGCTGAGTAACAAACTGGATAAAAACTTGCTTCTGCAGCTCCTACTAAAAAACGAACAATATAAAATTGAAGTTCCGTATGCACAAAACCCATAAGAGCAGTAACTATGCCCCAAGTAAGCATAATTCTAACAACCCATTTACTTGGACTTCGCTTCTCTGCAAATACAGTTCCAGGTACCTCAAACACTACGTACCCGAAAAATAAGATTCCTGCTCCCATTCCAAAAACCTGTGCAGTAAATCCCAGATCTTTATTCATCGTCAAAGCAGCATAGGATATATTGAGTCTGTCAATATACGCCAACATAGATGCTATAAACAATGGCAAAATAACATTTAAATATTTTCTTTTAGTAACACTACCTTTAATATTCATAAGATAAAGCCCCCTTCTTTTACTCCTGTATAATCATATTTCTATATTGTAATTTGCCCCAATTTTTTTAATATTCTAATATTAATTTATCCTCCTCTCCTATTACACATATTTTAATGAATAAAAAAAATCTTTCATCCTTATAAACACATTTTACTATGTTCATAAGGACGAAAGATATATTTCCGTGGTACCACCTTATTTGCAATTAGATATACCAATTGCCTCTCAATTCAGGTCACTTTAAATAAAAAACTTTATTTAACATAAACCCTAACCATATATCGTTGGTATACGTCCTCGTTTACTTGGCAAAAGCCTTTCTACTTGGAAACTCCGGAGTGATTTGCATATTTTCATTAACACCAACTTACACCAAACGTTGGCTCTCTTAAGTTAATAGATTAAATATTTCTTTCTCCATCACAGTTTATGCTATTAAGTATATTATTTTTCTTTGAGATTGTCAAATGTTTTTTGGGAATATTTATCTGACTCAAAATCACTTCATATCTTAAATTTTTGAACCATTTCATTAAGTTTTTGAGCAAGTTCTGCCTGGCTTTGTGCAGTTTTGGATATCTCTACTATTGCTTTTGCCGTTTCATCAATACTTGCCTTTATTGCTTCTGAATGTTCACTAGAATCCTGTACATTTTCTGCCATATCCTGCACTGCATTGCTTACTTGACTCACTGTGGCTGTAAGTTCTTCAGACATAGATGCAATTTCCTCAGACATTCTGCTAACAAAATCAGAATCATCATAATATTGACTTCCCATGTTTCCAAAATCCTGGAATTGTGGATCTACATCTTCATTTATAAATTTTAATACATCATTACCATTTTCAGATAGATTTTTAAATGCATTCTGAACCTTTATAATGGTATCTTGAATACCTGTTACCGCTTGTGAAGATTGTTCTGCAAGTTGTCTTACCCTTTCTGCAACTACTGCAAATCCTTTGCCTTGTTCCCCAGCCCTAGCCGCCTCTATAGCCGCATTTAGGGCAAGTAAGTTTGTCTGCTCTGATATATCTGCAATAGTGTCCGCCATAATCTTTATATCATCTACCACTTTTCCTTCTTCAATCGCCTGCAGCATATGATTTTTCTTCTCTTCATATAAATTTCGTACTTCTTTTATTGCATCCTTACCTTTTTTCTTAACTTTAACAGCTCTTTCTTTAGATTGGTTTGCATTATTGCTTCCTTCTGCAGCTTTACCAGACAGTTCATTAATACTAGAATCCACTTCTTCAATAGATGCTGTTATTTCTTCTGATGATGCACTGTTTTCCTGAATTCCAGATGTTATATTCTTTACTGCACCATCTATCTCCTCTGCTTTTGCCGATAACTCTTCTACTGTAGCAGAAAGTTCTTCACTAGATGCACTAATCTCCTGTGAATTTGCCATTATTCCTTTAATTAACTCAGTTAAATCTTTCTGCATCATATATACTACATCGGCAAGTTCTCCTATTTCATCTTTACGTCCAAGTGGTACAACTGTAGTAAAATCTCCTTTGGCTATAACTTTTATATTTTCTACAGCTAATTCCAAAGGGCCTGCTATGCATGAATTTAGCAATAATACTAAGCCTATCGCGAATATTAGTCCAGCTATTATTAGTATAGTCATAATTTTATTGCTGTTTAAAAATTCAGAATGGTTACTTGAATTTTTGATTTTTGCATTGTCATTATTTAAACTAATTAGCTTATTAAGACTTGAAAACATAGCATTTCTTGTAGTTCCTATCTGCTCATATTGTTTAGCTGCCTCATCAAAATTTCCTGCATCAATAAGCTTAATAGTGTTTTCCCTTAAAGTTATATACTTACTAGAATAACTTTTAAATTCAGCCCACATTTGTTTTTCTGTGTCATCTTTAGTAATCTTTTCATAATTCTCAATATATTTATTATCTTCGTCCTTATTTATTTGGATATCCTTTTCTAAATCGCTCTTTTTTGAAGCATCTTTCACATAAACCAATTGCAGCATATCACTTTTTATTTCTGTTAAATTTTGTTTCATGTCTGTAAGCATATAAACACTCTGCAATCTATTGCTGTACATCTCTTCAGAATTTACACTTACTTTCTTTAATGACGTTCTACCTGTAACACCAGCTGCAACAATTAATAGAGCCATTATAGTAAAAGATAGTATCAATTTTGTTCTTACTTTAATATTTTGAAAAAATTTCACCTTGATTCCTTATTTACTTTGATTTTTTAATAAATCCTCAATTTTATTTTCTTTAAGCGGTTTACTAAAATAATAACCTTGAATCAAATTACAGCCTAAACTAACAATTTCATCTAACTGTTCTCTTGTTTCCACTCCTTCAGTGATTACTTTATATTTTAAATATTTTGATAATTTAACTATACTGCCAATTACAGCTTTGTTTTTATCATTATGTATATTAGAAATAAATGACTTGTCTATTTTTAATGTATTAACAGGTAAATTAATTAAATAGTTCAAAGAAGAATATCCTGTTCCAAAATCGTCTATTGCAATGCTTATACCACTTTCCATAAGCTCATTTAATAATTCAATCCTATCTTCTCCAATTTCAATTAAAGTTCTTTCCGTTATTTCTATTCCAAGCAAAGAAGGTTCTACATTGTGCTTTGCACATATGTTTAATATATTGCTCTTAAAATCACTTTTTTTTAATTGAATCGGAGATACATTTACAGATATCGTGTTAAATTTATAGCCCTTTTCTTTCCATGAGCAAGCAGTCTCTAAGGCTTTATTTAGAACCCAGTTTCCAATTTGAACAATGTATCCATTATCTTCGGCTATAGGAATAAATTCAGTAGGAGGTACATTACCTAGTTTATTATTATTCCACCTTAAAAGTGCTTCAACACCAATAATCTTATTATTTAAAGCATTAATTTGAGGCTGATAAAAAATATCTAATTCGTTATTAATAATTGAATTCTTCAGTTCACTTTCAATTAAAATTTTTCTAAAATAGGGTTGTGCCTTTTGTTTATCAAAAAAGGTACACTCATTTTTCCCTTTACTCTTAGATCTATATATTGCAAAATTACAAAACTTTAATAGTTCATCTGGATCAGAACTATCATCTGGAAAAACAGTTACCCCTAAACTTGTACTAATGTAAATTTCTTTACTCATTATTTTAAAAGACTTTTTTAAACATTTATGAATTTTATTACACATTTTCTCTATTTCTTTTATATCATTAAATTGGTAAACTAGTATTGCAAACTCGTCCCCTTCTAACCTGAATAATTCACCCTGCTTACCAAGTAATACAGTAATTGATTTTGCAAACGATTTTAAAATCCAATCACCAAAGCGGTGCCCAAAATTATGATTTATAATTTTCAAATTATTGATATCAATATATATAAGTGCGCCGTTTTTATTATGAATTTTAGCCGTTTTTATTGAATTATTGAGTTTTATTAAAAAAAATCTCCTATTAGGTAAATTAGTAAGACTATCCCATCTCTCATAGAACTTCATATTTGTAATATTAAATATTAATACACCTAGTACACCAGAACTTTCTGTTTCATCTTTAAATATTTTCCCCTTAAGCAGAACCCATTTAATATCCCCACATTTAGTCTTTATTCTAAATGTACTTTGATAAAATTCTAGCGATCCATTAATATAATCATCTAAATCTTGTATTGCCATCATTTTGTCTTTTTCATAAGTTATAATATTAATAAATTCATTCATACTTTTAATAGCATTAAATTTATATCCTGTTATTTTTTCGGAAATAGCCATTTCACCTGTATCTATATTCCATTTACATATTCCAACATTTCCTGTATTAAGTGCATATGTATACACGTTGTCATCTTTTAAACTATATTTATCGTTTCTACACATTTTACAATCCTCATCTATGCAAATAATTTTTCTTCTATAACTATTTAACACTATTCGTATTTGTTTATGTAAATCTTCATTTTCTACCATGTGATTAATATTTTGACTTATTTTTTTATCTACATTATTATTTATTTAGACGAAATAAATATTTTGTCCGAAAAATAAGAATTTTATACCTATTTACTGTTTTATTCTTCCAATATAATTCCACAAATTTTAAATTATGATATTTATTTCTTCATTATTCTGTAAATTACAACATTATTTTAATACTGTTTTCATAATAATTGGATTTTACTCAATATTATGCTATAATTTATTATACAAAATATTTATATTGTACAATTATTTTGAAAAGAGGAAACTAAATGGAAAGAACCGGTAATAAAAAAATAAAATATTTTACTCAGGAGGAAACAAAAAGCCTTTTTAACGCTATCATAAATTTAGATAATATACATGCAGTTAGAGATTTAGCAATTTTTAGAGTTGCTTATAGATGTGGTTTAAGAGCATCTGAAATTGCTTTGATTAAATTGGAAGATTATAACGCTTCAAAGGGCG
>NZ_LROR01000100.1:0-1591 GCF_001675205.1 Clostridium coskatii
CATGGAGGATGCCTTGGCACCAGGAGCCTAAGAAGGACGCGATAAGCTGCGAAAAGCTCTGGGTAGGCGCAAATAGCCAGAGAACCAGAGATATCCGAATGGGGAAACCCACCTAGATAACGCTAGGTACTGCAAACTGAATACATAGGTTTGTAGAGGCAAACCCGGGGAACTGAAACATCTAAGTACCCGGAGGAAGAGAAAGAAACATCGATTTCCTAAGTAGCGGCGAGCGAAAGGGAAAGAGCCCAAACCAGGAACTTGTTCCTGGGGTTGCGGATAGATCATAAAAACTGTGAAGTGTTAATTGAAGAGAGCTGGAAGGCTCCGCCGTAGAAGGTAAAAGCCCTGTAAATGAAAACAAAGAGCAGTCAGATCTAATCCAGAGTACCACGAGACACGAGAAACCTTGTGGGAAACAGGGAGGACCACCTCCCAAGGCTAAATACTACCTGGTGACCGATAGAGAAGGAGTACCGTGAGGGAAAGGTGAAAAGAACCCCGGGAGGGGAGTGAAATAGAACCTGAAACCGTGTGTCCACAAACAGTCGAAGTACGTAAAGTACGACGGCGTGCTTTTTGTAGAACGAGCCAGCGAGTTACGATATGCAGCAAGGTTAAGTACTTAAGGTACGGAGCCGGAGGGAAACCGAGTCTGAAAAGGGCGCCAAGTTGTATGTTGTAGACCCGAAACCGAGTGACCTATCCATGGCCAGGTTGAAGCGGAAGTAAAATTCCGTGGAGGACCGAACCACGTTGGTGTTGAAAAACCATGGGATGAGCTGTGGATAGCGGAGAAATTCCAATCGAACTCGGAGATAGCTGGTTCTCCTCGAAATAGCTTTAGGGCTAGCGTCGGAAATGAGTAATGGAGGTAGAGCACTGAATGGGGTAGGGGCTGACAACAGTTACTGAACCTTATCAAACTCCGAATGCCATATACTTGAATTCCGGCAGTCAGACTGCGAATGATAAGATCCGTGGTCAAAAGGGAAACAGCCCAGACCACCAGCTAAGGTCCCAAAGTGTAAGTTAAGTGGGAAAGGATGTGTGATTTCTAAGACAACTAGGATGTTGGCTCAGAAGCAGCCACTCATTTAAAGAGTGCGTAATAGCTCACTAGTCAAGAGATCATGCGCCGAAAATGTCCGGGGCTAAAACTTACCACCGAAGCTGTGGACTCGAAAGAGTGGTAGAGGAGCATCCTGTATGAGTAGAAGTCGTACCGGAAGGAACGGTGGATTGTACAGGAGAGAGAATGCTGGCATAAGTAGCGAGAAATAAGTGAGAATCTTATTGGTCGAAAACCTAAGGTTTCCTGGGGAAGGTTCGTCCGCCCAGGGTAAGTCGGGACCTAAGCCGAGGCCGAAAGGCGTAGGTGATGGACAATCGGTTGAAATTCCGATACCGCATAAAAGCGTTTGACAAAAGGGATGACGCAGGAGGATAAGGTGTGCATACAAATGGATGTATGTCTAAGCATCGAGTCAGGTATACCAGGAAAATCCGGTATATCAATGATGAGGTGTTATGGGGAACCCGCAAGGGGAAGTACCTGATTTCACGCTGCCGAGAAAAGTCTCTATGGAGC
>NZ_LROR01000101.1:0-1678 GCF_001675205.1 Clostridium coskatii
GCCATTCAGGGTAAAGGGTCCGTTGAAAATCTTTGTATTAAGGAATGTACAGCAATAAATTTTAGCAATTATTCACTTGATTTAGATGATTGCTTTGAAATTACAGAATTTCATATGCAGCTTAAAAAGGGAAGAGATATCATAATTTTGCATAGACTGCGATGTGCTCTTAGAGAAATCGAACCATTTATTTTAGAAGCATATGAAGATAGTGAAGATGAGGATGCATTGTGCAGCGATACTATTGGAAAGATCAATCAAATTATTAATGCTTTGTCCCAAATGATTTGTTCTATTTTTGGAGGTACAAAATGTCAGAGAAAAATTTGACTTTTAAGTTCTGCGACCAACTTGTGAAAGATTTTGAACATGTAGTAAAGCATCCGATTGTTGGTAAGTCTTCTGTTTATTATACAGGAGTTGACTTAGGTACAGCATGTGTTGTCCTAGCAGTTGTAGATGAAAACTATAAACCAGTAGCAGGTGCTTATAAATATGCAGATGTAGTTCGAGATGGTATGGTTATTGATTATATTGGTGCAATCAATATTGTTAGAGAGATGAAGCATGAAATTGAAGAAAAGTTAGGTACAGAGTTGATTTATGGAGCTGCAGCTATTCCACCAGGAACAGATGATTTGGATTCAGGGGCAGTTAAAAATGTAGTTCAGGCAGCTGGTTTTGAACTTACAAGTGTGCTTGATGAACCAACGGCTGCTAATAAAGTTCTTAGAATTAAGAATGGTGCAGTTGTAGATATCGGTGGTGGAACAACTGGAATTTCAATTTTAAAAGATGGAAAAGTTGTTTATATTGCAGATGAACCAACAGGAGGTACTCAATTTTCATTAGTAGTTTCTGGTGCATATAAAATGCCTTTTGCAGAAGCAGAATTGTATAAACGTAATCCAGAAAATCATAAGGATCTTTTACCTGTACTAAAGCCAGTAGTTGAAAAAATTGCATCTATTATTAACCAGCATATTAAAGGGTACGATGTTCAGGAAATATCTCTGGTTGGAGGAACTTGCTGTCTGACAGGTATTGAGACAATTATAGAAAAAAAGACAGGAATATTTACTCATAAGCCAAAGAATCCGATGTTTGTAACCCCTTTGGGCATAGCACTTAGCTGTACGCAGGAAAGTATATAGTTGGAGATGATTCAATATGGAAATTCGAACTATTAAATCACCTTCAAAGGGTACAATAGATATGCTTATGAGGCGTATGGGTGCTAATGTTAATAAAGATTCAATTTGTGTTGATGCGGTTGGTCTTGTACAAGGTAAAATGCTGGACATGATTTATGCCGCAGATATTGCTGAAAAGGCAGTTGGTGTCACAGTAGAAGATATTAAAGGAAGTTGTCCACAGAACATGATAATGATTGCGATTTTTGGCGATACGTCATCTGTTGAATCAGCAATTCAGGAGATTAAGCGCAATGTTAAAAAGGAGAAAGATATATGTTAATAGCAAGATTAATTGACAATGTATGGGCAACAAGAAAAGCAGAATCACTTAATGGATTGAAGTTTATGTTAGCGGAAGTAATTGGTGGAACTGGTGCTGGTCAGCATTTAGTTGTTGCAGATATAATCAGTGCCGGAATTGGAGATAGAGTTCTTGTTTCAACCGGGTCATCAGCTCGAAAAATGTTAGATGAATGTGAGGA
>NZ_LROR01000102.1:0-26734 GCF_001675205.1 Clostridium coskatii
CTTAGGCGTTATTGACATACTCATTTTTAAATTATATATTTGAAATTAAGACAGAAGTAATTTTTTACATAGTTGTCTTTCTAAAATATCATAGAAAGCTAATTTACAGAAAAAGTCTCACACTCTCAAAATTACTGACGAATTAATAAGAGAAGTATATTAAAACTCGATGTTTAATACACTTCTCTCTATTTGCCATTTAGAACTAGTCAATTCCACCAACTTTACATATTAGTCCACATTCTTCCACTAGTTCTTTAAGCTTATTTATTTCTTCTTTAGTAGGTGGTTGTAAACCCTTCATTATATAATCATGTCCTAAGTACTCATACTTATTTTCACCAAGACGATGGTATGGTAGAAGATGTAATTCTTTAACACTTTTAAGGCTAGTTGCAAAATTAGCTGTAGCTCTTATATTATTTTCATCGCTATTAACTCCTGGAATAATAGGTACTCTTATTATTAACTGAACTCCAAACTGAGCTATTAATTTTGCATTCTGTAAGATTAATTCATTAGGCTTTCCTGTATACTCTAAATGTTTATTTGCATCCATGTGCTTAATATCAAGCATAACTAAATCAAGCCAAGGTAGCATCCTTTCTAAAACACTTTGAGATGTAAATGCTGCGGTTTCAATAGCTGTGTGCCAACCATTTTGTTTGCATCCTTTTAGTAATTCTTCAGCAAACTCAGGTTGAGCTGTTACTTCTCCTCCTGATAAAGTAATTCCACCACCAGATCGTCTATAATATATGTTATCCTTTTTCAATTCTAGTAACAATTCCTTTACAGTTCTCGTGTTTCCTGCTAAATTCAAAGCTCCAGCATAACAATTCTCAACACACTTACCACACTTAACACATTTATTCTGATCAACTCTAGAAGGAAGGTTGAAATCTATTGCTCCATTACTGCAAACTTCATAGCATTTTTTACATCCTATACATTTGCTTGGAATAAACATTACTTGTGGCTCCATACACTGAGATTCTGGGTTACTACACCAACGACAAGATAACGGGCAGCCTTTAAAAAAGACTATTGTACGAATTCCTGGTCCATCATGAACAGAAAATCTCTGTATATCAAAAATAATTCCTTTTTTATCTAAATTCACTTGATAATTCAACATAACTTTTCCTCCTATAAAAAGCTGCTCTATAAAAAACTTTACAACTAACTCTCTTTTACTAATTTAAAAATGAGGAAGTAGTAAAAACTCTTCCTCAAAATATATGAAACCAAACTAACTAAAAAGTATGTTCTGTTCTTTTTATAATATCATCCTGAATTGACTTATCTAAAGAAGTAAAGTGAGCACTATATCCGGCTACACGTACTACCAGATTTCTATAATTTTCAGGATTCTTTTGAGCATCTAAAAGCGTTTCTCTACTTACTACATTAAATTGTACATGTAATCCTTTTTCATCGAAAAAGGTTCTTACTAGAGAAGATAAATTCTGTAAACCAGTCTGACCTTCTAAAGCAGATGGATGAAACTTTTGATTAAATAATGTACCATTTGAAGCTTTACAATGGTCTATTTTCGCAACAGAATTAGCAGCTGCAGTTGGTCCCATTGCATCTCTTCCTGAAACTGGTGATACACCATCTGCTAGTGGTTCCCCAGCTTTTCTTCCATCTGGTGTTGCTCCTGTCTGTGATCCCATTGGAACATTTGCAGAAACAGGATAAAGTCCTGGTTGGAATTGACCATTACGTGGATTAGTGTATTTTTCAACTTCATTACAGTAAATTAATGCGGCTTCTCGTGCTAAATCATCAACCTCATCTATATCATTACCAAACTTAGGTGCTCTATTTAATAGCATCTGGCGAATACTCTCTTTATTTCCATAACTACCTAAGTTAATATCTTTACCCGGTTCCAATCCTTCTAATGAGGTTTTCTTTTCTTCTGATAATAATTTTTCAATAACTTTCAATATAGTTTCAGGTGTTAATCCTTTCATATCACCCACTTCATTTATGCTATTAGCAAGTTCAGACATTGGGCTTTTCTTACATTCACCAAAATTAGTATCTAACGCATTCTTTAAATCCTGTAAAGTTATCTTCTTATCTTCAAAAACAAGTTTCTTAATAGCTTCTAACGAGTCTGCTGCATTTGCAACTCCTACTCCTTGTGGACCCGTAAAGTTGTAATGCGCTCCTCCTTCTTGTAATGATTTTCCTCTAGCTATACAATCGTCTGCCATTGAAGATAAGAATGGTAATGGCGCTCTCTCTCCGTGTGCTAAATCTACACTGTTATCTGCATTAACCAAGAGTTTAACAAAGTATTCCATCTGTAATTTGTACGCATCAAATAGTTTCTCAAATGATGTAAAAGAAGTGAAGTCTCCAGTTCTTAATCCTATCTGTTTTCCATTATCCATACCATTATTTATAGTTATCTCTAATACCTTTACAATATTAAAAAATGCAGCATCATGCCATCCTTCAGTCTTTCCACCTTTTTGAGGTTCTACGCACCCAATAATACCATAATCTCTAGCATCTTCTAATGTAAGACCTCTACTTGTCAAAGAAGGGATGATAACTTCATCATTATAGTAAGCTGGCATACCTAATCCTAAACGAGTTACTTCAGCAGCTTTTAATAATAACTCATCTGGAGTTTTGTTCCAAGCTCTTATTGAAATTGACGGTTGTGGTAACTTGGTATGTGCAGTAGCTTCAAGACACATAAATGAAAGTTCATTTGTAGCATCTCTTCCATCAATAGTTTGCCCACCTACAATTAAGTTCTGGAACATTGGATACCCACCAAATGCTTTTGTTGATCCTTCATCACGAACTTTATTAACATCATTAAACTTAACCCATAGGCAATCTAAAAGTTCTTGAGCTTTTTCTTGTGTAATAAGTCCGTTTGATATATCCTTTTTAAAATAAGGATACATATATTGATCAAAACGCATAGGTGATATTGAATGTCCATTAGATTCTATCTGAATAATAGATTGTACAAACCAAAATGATTGTAGAGCCTCATAAAACGTTCTAGCTGGTCTTTCAGGTACCCACTGACAATTTTCAGCTATTTGCATTAACTCTTCACGTCTTCGTGAATCCAATGATTGACTTGCTAAATTTCTAGCTAATTCAGCAAAACGTCTAGCAAACTTAATAACAGCTTTTGAAGTTATGATTACAGCTGTTAAAAACTGATCCTTCTTTATGTAATCTGGATCTGCTTTATCTGCTTTAGCCTTTTCACTTTCTGCATCTTCAATTATACCGTTAAATCCTTTAGATAATACTTTTGCATAATCTACAGAAATATGACCTATACCATTGAAGTAATAATTTCCAACAGTAAATACTCCTGCTTCCATTGCTTCCTTCGTTTCTGAAAACATATACTCTGTTGCAAGCTCATTTGTTGTTTTTCCATCCCAATATTTGAATACTTCTCTAAGCTGTGATTTTACATCTTCACTAATAAGAAATACATCACCAGTTCTTTTTGCAAGAGTATCAAATTCCTCCAAAAGCCACTTATTTGAAAATTCCGGAAATATTGAAGCCGCTCTAGGTTTTTTAGTTAAATTTCCTACAATAAGTTCTTCATCACGAATAACTATATCCATTTCATTTAGTATTTTTTCTAAAGCTTTAGCTCTTCTAATAATCATAGGATAAGCTTCAGTTTCCTTAAAAGATTCCGTTATTAAAACTGCTCTTTGCGCTTCGATTTCAGGAGTTACCGAGTATAAATCGTTAGTTAATTTTTCTATTCTTTTACTTTGATTTGCAGTATAAAGTTTGTTTAAAACATCATTCAATTAAACAACCCCCTTAATTAATTTTATATAACTTTTATTAATCATTTTCATAGTTACATTTTATTCTTAAAGTTCCTATCTTTTTTTGATTATTTCGACCTGTTTTTGTATTATATAGATTTGAATATGATGTATTATTTTGATATATAAAAAATTTACACAACAATATTCCTCTACTTACAGTAGAGGAGTTTTAAATTAATAACTTTAATTCTGCAAAATAGAAATCTAAATTATATAGTTTCTAACTAAAAAATAAAACACATACTGTATAAATACTATGTATGAACCATCATTGTATTTATACAGTATGTGTTTTACTTATGAAAATTAAATATCTTTACAATGAAGACTTTATTTTTCATAGCAATTTACTATTTCTCCATAATAAACTGTATGATAATCTCCATCAGGATAACAATTTGAATCTACTTCTTTTGTCAAAAGTTCTTTTTTCATATCCTGTTTATATATAATCTTGCATTCATAATACATATCACATCCTGCTATCACTGGACTATCTACACTTCTACCTGAATTAAGCTTTAAATTACACACCTTGAATTTATCTATATTCCTACCAGATTTAGTTCCACATATTGCAAGAGCTTTTTTTATATCACTGCTAAAAGGAACACTTACTGTAAAATTGCCGCTATTTTCTATAAATTCCTTGGTATATCTTGATTGCCTCACAAGTACAGTGAACACAGGTTTCCTCCACACAAAACCTATATTTCCCCATCCTATTGTCATAGTATTCACTTTTCCATTATATTTACTTGTAAGAAAGGCTCCTTCTTTACTTAATTGCTTGATTACTTCAGCCGAATTATTTGTAAAATCCATAATCTACACCTCTTTATCATACTCTTTTTTTCTATTTTTAAAATATACTATTTTTAAATTACACCTTCTGGCAATTTCTACTGCTTCTCTAAAATTACTTCCCATAGACTCTAAATTATGGGCATCAGACCCTACTGTTATGTATTTTCCTCCTAATTCATTAAATCTTTTATATATTGCTATTATATTTTTTACTGAACCCTGATTTTTAAGCCTTCTAGTATTTAACTCCAAGCACTTTTCTTTATCTATAAGTACTTTAAATATCTCATCTATGATATCTGGAAAATCACTGTAGTATAATTCTTTATCCTCAAATTTAGCATATCTAGCTATATAGTCAATGTGACCCAGACTATCTATAAACTCAAATTGTTTTAAATTCTCTAGCATATCTTGCAAATATTTAAAATAGGCCTCTTTTTTACTTTTACCCTCATAATAATCTGGATAATAGAGATCTAAATTCTCCACTAAATGTATAGATCCAATTACATAATCAAAAGAATTATCCTTTATTAACTTTCTGCTTTCTTCTAAACAATCCTCCTTCATTCCAAGCTCTATGCCAAGAAGTAGATTATCATTTCTATATTTTAAATACTTGTTTAAATATTCATCTACGTCAAAACAAAACAGACCTTCTTTTGGAAAATTGATATCCATATGTTCTGTTATTATAAAAGATATACTTTTTTCTTTTGCAGATTTTATAGCTTCTTCTATTTTCATATCAGAATCCGTAGAAAAATTAGTATGTACGTGTGTATCAAACAATATGTAACCCTCCTTCAAACTTTAGTTAGAAATTGTATACATATAACCACAATAGGGATAGTAACCATTGAAATTATAGTAGTTATAAAAACGCTTCTAGCTGCCAATTTGCTATCTGCTCCATACTGCTGTGCAAGCACAGAAGCTAGAACAGCTGATGGCATTGCTTCAATTACAGCACATATTTGAATCATAAAACTGTCTGCCTTCATAAGTTTTAAGAGTAAAATAGTAACTAGAGGAACTAATATCAATCTCATAAATGAAGTATAATATACCTGGAATCCCGAAAAGATATCTTTGAGTTTCACTCCTGCCAACATAGTTCCTACTATAATCATAGAAAGCGGTGTAGTCATGGAACCTACACTACTCAACGTTGTATCTACAACATATGGAAGCTTTATAGAAAATACAAACATTAAAAACCCAACAATAGTTGAAATTATAACTGGATTAGAAATTACATTCTTTATATTTTTAATATCATTTTTACCTGTATATATGGCAATTCCTACACTAAACATAAATATGTTGAGAGGTATATTAAAAATCGCTCCATAAAAAATTCCCACCTTGCCAAAAAGTCCCTCTAATACTGGATATCCCATAAATCCACTGTTAGAAAATATAATAATAAATCTCATTACTTTCTTTACTTTGTCTTCATATTTATAAGCACAAACTTTACTCAACAATATAATTACTATATGAATAATAATTGAATACAAAAATATACTTTCTGCATTAGCAATCATCTTTTCTGAATATCTATAGTTAAAGGAAGTAATGAGAAGTGACGGAAGAGTTATATTAACTAAAAAACTCGATAGACTTTTTTCTCCTTCTTCAGTTATTATATTTTTCTTTTTTGCAAAGACTCCTATAAGCATCATAAGTGATAAAATTATTACCTGGTTTATTACTCTGACGATCAAAATTTTCCCCCTAATTAGGCATTTAAAAGAAATCTACCAACACATCCTCATAACAATACCCTAACAATTATTTCTTTAAAAATACCTTACGCTGCCCCTAGATTTAAGTACATTAATATTAATCTTCCTCCATGTCAGCATACATTCCCATATCTGCATACTTTGAAATTAAATCCGACATTTTTTTTATAACCTCATCAGTGTCGTCTTTTAATATATTAATTGCAAATTCCATATTTTGAGATAAAAATTGATATATATTCAATACTATATAATCCCTTATACGACAATACAGATAATCTTCTTCCATACATGTCAATCTTTCATTTATGTTTTTTATGGAACTATATCTCTCTAGAAACTCTAAATCATCTTTATCTGGTTCATCTCCATTTTTAAAAACCGCTTTTCCATTTAATACTTCTGTCTCACATTTCTTTTCCATATTTGAAATTGTTTCACTTATTTCTGATGTAGAAGGCATATCCTGTTTTTTACCCCAAGAATGTAGAGTATCTAGTTCTTCCTTCCAGAGTCTTTTTATACTCAAAATATCAGCCTTTAATTCTAAAAAATATTTGTTGTCATCATTTATAGAATCCTTCTTTGCCTTTAAAACATTGTACACACTAGCATGCCAATAATTTCTGGCCTGAAGTACAGGTTTTGCAGCTACTTCTACCAGTTCATCTAACAAGGTGATTTTATCCATTTATATTCCTCCTTTAAAAGCCATATTTATATTATAATCCATTAGAATAAAAATTTGAATGTAATTCGTGTAAAATATTGTTTCTATGCCCTACTATCTGCCAAATTAAAAATTACATCAAATATTATATAACCAGAAGAATATTCTGCCTTTATTTTTCCACCTTGAATTTCCACTATACTTTTAGCAATAGCAAGTCCAAGCCCACTTCCTCCTGTATTGGAAGACCTTGATTTATCCACTCTATAAAACCTATCAAATAACTTATTAACTTCTTCTTTACTTACAGGCTCACACTTATTTTTTATAGAGATTACTGCAGTGCCTTTTTCTTCTTTTAATAAAACTTCTACATCTCCCGGTTTTATACTATATCTTATAGCATTTATAAATAAATTTTCAAATACTCTTGCAGTTTTATTCGGATCTAAATAAACAAGAAATTTGCGTTTTGGAAAGCTTCTTGTAATAGTTACCCCTGTCTCTTCACAAATCGGAACCAATTCTTCTACAAGCTGCTCTAGCAATCCATTTAAGGATATAATCTGCCTATTTAAATTAACTGCATTATTGGTAAGTTTAGTATATTCAAACAGATCATTTATTAATTCTTCTAGCTTTTCAGCTTTATTGTAAGCAATATTAATATATTGTTTCATTTGTGTTTCATCCTCATATCTTTTATCTTTAATAAGCGCTAAATATCCTTTAATAGAAGTAAGTGGTGTTCTTAAATCATGAGATACATTCGTTATGAGTTCATTTTTTATTCTCTCCTCTTCCCTTTCAACTTTCATTTTATTATTTAGTTCTTCTGCCATGAAATTTATATTATTTGACAACAAAGCCAATTCATCTCTTCCCTGACTCTTTATTCTATAATCTAAATTTCCCCTTGATATTTCTATAAGTCCAGAAGATATATTTTCTATATATTTCATTTTTTTATTAGTTATAAAATAAAACATGGTTAGAAATGATATAAAAGATACAATGGTCCCGGGAATGGGATTGTATCTTTTTTCATAAATTATTTCATATTGTGGCATACCCTTAATGACTAAATAGGCTTTTCCATCACTAAAATTTATAGGATAAAAGCTGATATATTCTCTATTTCTACTTATTTCATTACCTTTATTAGTTCCATATATGTTTTGAATATTTTTCATCATTTCAAGAGAATTTTTTATAGAATTTTTTATAGTAGTATATACATCTATTTGCGTTTCATCTGCATTATTTGATTTGTACAAAACCTTTCCGTTTAAATCCGTAATCATTATCTTTTCCAAATCCGAGGTGTCATTACAACTATCTATAATTTTTTGTATTTTATCCTTATCATCTATACTTATACTTTTGCTCTTTATTTCATCCCCTATTAAATTGCCATTTACAGACATCCTATCTATACCCTTACTATAATCTATCCTAGCAGTGATATTCCTATTTTGTAAAAAAACGCCTGCTACTTTTCCAAGTGCAGCAGACGTGACAAAACAGAGGGCAAATACAACTATAAGCTCCAGCCTTATACTGTTTTTCATTTTACTCAAGCTAGATTCTAAAGATATTTTAAAATCATTTTTCAACTTTATATCCCACCCCCCAAATGGTCTTTATAAAACGAGGTCTTCTAGGATTTTCCTCTATCTTTTCTCTTATTTTTCTTATATGTACCATTACAGTATTATCAGATTCAAAAAAATCCTGTTTCCATACAGATTCATAAATTTTCTCTATACTAAACACTACACCCCTATTTGAAGATAAAAGTTCTAAAATTTCAAATTCCCTTGGAGTGAGCTTTATATCCTTATTACCAACTTTTACTTGATGATTTTTAGTGTTTATCACTAAGTCGTCTACTTCAATTACTTCCTGGTCAACTTTTTTAGGTATATTTAGTCTTTTATATCTTCTCAGCTGAGATTTTACCCTAGCTACAAGTTCCAGAGGATTAAAAGGTTTTACTACATAGTCATCCGCTCCAGTAGTAAGACCTAATATTTTGTCTAAATCTTGGCTTTTAGCTGACAACATTATTATAGGCATATTTTTACTTTTTCTCATTCTCATACAAACTTCAATTCCATCCATTTGGGGCATCATTACATCTAAAATTACTAAATCGACTTCATTATCATTTGAAATCTGCAAAGCTTCTAAACCGTTGGAAGCCTTTAATACTTTGTACCCTTCATTTACTAAATATATCTCAACTAAGTCTCTAATTTCTTTTTCATCGTCAACCACCAACACAATTTCTTTTTCCATATTAGTCCCCTTTCCAAAATGAAACCAGCAACAAACCTATAGATTATCTCTGCCAATAGTATAGCAAAGATCGCATCTAAAATCACATGCTGTTTTACAAATTGGGTAGATACTATTACAGATATGCCTATAAAATTCATAGCAAATTTTATAAAAGGTTTTTTATCTAATTTTCTTGATGCCATCATTATTATATAACTTGCAAGCACATGTATACTTGGAAAACAATTAAAAGGTTTATCCCAGCTATAGGTAAATCTTACAGCACGGGAAAAAATATCATTTCCACTAACAACAGGTCTTGGTACCATGGTCTGAAAGAAAAAATAGATTATATAACATGTAATCATACCTATAACCATAGTTATTACGCATTTATAATAGCTATTTCTATAATTAAAGCACAGATATACTAGCGATATAAACATAAACGGAAACCACATCCAATATGCAATTATAAATTGTTTTATAAATGGAATGGCCATATCCAAACTAGTAACTAAACTATGACATCCTCTAATTGTATTATTTAGTAAACCATAAGACACATTTATCGCAGGTATAATTAGTAGCAAACTCAATGGTAGTAAATTTAACTTTAAACGCTTCAATGCAACACCAACTCTCAAATTTGAATACCTAACTTTCTAAAATTATTATATAACATTCTATACTTATTATTATAGAAAAAATTTCTTAATATTTGTTAACTAAATTCTTAAAAATTTCTTAAGTTATATAACTATTTAGCATTTACCTCCTAATGAAAAAAAGTAAACTGCACTCTTTACATTCAAGCACAGCTTACTTTTATAAATTTTCTAACTTAAAAATCAACGTATGCGTAGAAATATTTTACAATAAGCAAGTACATTTAAATATTTTGTGTATACGTCTTAGTAGAAAATTTATAAAAAAACTTAGGACTTTTGAATTGTCTGAGGTACGAGTTTTCAAAGGTCCTTAGGTTTTTGTAAATTTTCTAATTAGACGTATCAAAATATTTAACGTACTTGTGGCTGTAAAAATATTCGCAGCATACGTTGATTTTTCGTTTAGAAACTCTATACTAGTGTATTCCTTCTATGATTTTTCTTTCAGGCTTTTTATTGCATATTTTCTGTCTTCTTTTACCAAGCTCTTCTGATAAGTCGTCTAAAGTTATATTTTGATTTGACATTAAAACTAAAAGGTGATATATCAAATCACATATTTCATAAACTTCCTCTTTTTTATCATTGTTTTTGCTTGCAATTATAACTTCTGCACTTTCTTCCCCTACCTTTTTTAATATCTTATCTATTCCTTCTTTAAATAAGTAACTGGTATAAGAACCTTCTATAGGATCTACTTTCCTCTCCTCTATAACTTTACTTAATTGCTCCAATATACTTTGAAATTCCATAAAAATATTCCCCCTTCAATTTAATATAATTTTCTATAAAAACAGCTCCTGTTTCCTGTGTGACAAGCTGCTCCTATTTGCTCAACTTTTATTAAAATTGTATCATAATCGCAGTCCACACTTATACTTTTTACATTTTGATAATGACCTGATGTAGCTCCCTTGTTCCAAAGCTCATTTCGAGATCTACTAAAGAACCAGGTCTTTCCTGTTTCCAGCGTTCTTTTTAACGACTCCTCATTCATATACGCCATCATAAGTACTTCTCCGTTTTGAAAGTCCTGGACAATTGTAGGTACAAGTCCCTTCCCTTTTTTAAAATCTATGTTCTTCAAAATTTCTCTTTCCATATTTTCACCTTTGTTCATATTTTTATACCCGCACCGGTATATCCTTAGTTTTTAAATATTGTTT
The DNA here is from genome assembly GCF_001675205.1 of Clostridium coskatii. NCBI lineage: Bacteria > Bacillati > Bacillota > Clostridia > Eubacteriales > Clostridiaceae > Clostridium > Clostridium coskatii. The sequence continues at coordinate 11,197 of NZ_LROR01000102.1, forward strand.
AACTTCTCCTACAGTAAGCTCTCCATAATGGAAAAGTGAAGCTGCAAGTGCTGCATCTGCTCCTGCATCATTAAATACATCATAGAAGTCGTTTAAAGAACCGCATCCTCCTGAAGCTATTACTGGAATATTTACCAGATTAGTTACAGTTCTTGTAAGTTCTATATCATATCCATTTTTAGTACCATCTGCATCCATACTAGTTAAAAGTATTTCACCTGCACCTAAACTTTCTGCCTTTTTAATCCACTTTAATGCATCTATTCCTGTATTTTTTCTTCCGCCTTCTACAAATACATCCCAACCATCTCCTGAATCCCTTTTTTTAGCATCCACTGCAACTACTACACATTGTGATCCAAATTTGTCTGCTGCCTCATATATTAAGTTAGAATTCCTTATAGCAGAAGAATTTATTGATATTTTATCTGCACCTGCCCTAAGTATATTTTTAAAATCATCTATCTGAGATATTCCACCACCTACTGTAAGTGGTATGAACACTTTTTCTGCAGTTCTTTCTACTAAATCAATTATGGTTTTTCTCTTTTCATGGGTAGCTGTAATATCCAAAAATACTATTTCATCTGCTCCTTGTCTATTATAGTGTTCAGCTATTTCAACAGGATCTCCTACATCTTGTAGGTCAACAAAGTTTATTCCTTTAACAACCTTTCCCATATTCACATCTAAACATGGAACTATTCTTTTTGTAAGCAAAATCTTAGCTCCTCTCTATCTCATCTATTATTTCTTTAATTTTATCTATAAAAAATTTCATATCTTCATCTGATCCTATACTTACCCTTAAGTAATTGTCTATTCTATCCTTGTTAAAATATCTTACAAGAACTCCTTTTTCCCTTAACTTTATAAAAAGTTCTTTTGCAGCATATTTTGCATGGCTTATAAAAATGAAATTGGATTTTGAAGGTATGATATTAAAGTCCATTTTTTCTAATTTATTTACAGTTGTTTCTCTGGTATTTATTACTTTACTAACACATTTTTCAAAATAATCCTGGTCTTCAAAAGCTGCTATTGCTGCTGCATTTGAAACTCTGTCTACAGTATAGGAATTGAATGAATTTTTTATTCTATTCAGTCCATTTATAAGTTCTTCTTGTCCAAGTGCAAATCCCACACGAATTCCAGCTAAAGAACGTGATTTAGATAATGTCTGTACTACCAAAAGATTAGCATAGTTTTTTATAAGACCTACTACAGAGTTTCCTCCAAAATCCACATAAGCTTCATCAATTATGACTACTTTATTTTGATTATATTTTAAAATTTCTTCAATTTTTTTGGTTTCAAGACATCTTCCTGTAGGTGCATTTGGATTGGGAATTACTATTCCTCCGTTTTCAGTTAGAAACTCCTTAAATGGAATTGAAAAATCTTCATTTAATTTTGCAAGCTTATAATTTAGATTATATAAATTAGCATAAACAGGATAAAAACTGTAACTTATATCCGGAAAAATTATAGTTTCATCCTTATTAAAAAAAGTTAGAAAAGACATAGCCAGAACTTCATCAGATCCATTTCCTATAAAAATTTGATTTTTATTTAAGCCATAATATTTGGAAATAACGTCCCTTAACTTATCGCAATCTGGATCTGGGTACAACCTCAAGTCTTCATCTGCAGCATTTTTTATTGCCTCAATTACCTTAGGGGACGGTGGATAAGGACTTTCATTTGTATTCAATTTAACATATTTTTTATCCTTAGGCTGTTCACCACACACATAAGGTTCTACACTTTTTGTGATTTCGCTCCAATACTTACTCATGATTCATTCCACCTTCTACTGTAATTTTTTATTTGCAAATTTCTATGGCTTCTTTTAAATCTATGTTTCCAGAATATATAGCTTTGCCTGTAATAGCACCGTAAATATCCATTTTACTTATATCCTTCAAATCGTCTATATTTTTTATTCCGCCAGAAGCTATTATCCTGCAGCTTACACTGTTTTGAATTTTAAAGAGTTGATCTAAATTAGGTCCCTTTAGCGTTCCGTCTTTACTTATGTCTGTAAAAATGATAGTTTTGACTCCTATGTCCTCCATTCGTTTTGCAAAATCTATGTAATGGACACTGCTTACATTAAGCCATCCATTTACTGCAACTTTCTCATTTTTTGCATCTATTCCCACTGCTATTTTTTCTCCATATTTTTTTAGTGCTTCTTTTGCAAAATCAGGATTTTTTAAAGCTGCAGTTCCAAGTATTACTCTTGATATTCCTATTTCTATAAGCATATCTATGGTTTTTATATCTCTTATACCTCCACCAAGTTCTACTGGAATCTTAATGGCGTCTATTACCTTTGATATGACTTCTATATTTTTTATTTTTCCATCAAGTGCCCCATCTAAATCCACCATATGAATATACTCTGCACCGCTTTTTTTAAAGCTCAGTGCTACCTTTACCGGGTCTTCTCCTACTATCTCCGATTTTTCAAATTTTCCTTGATACAATCTAACACATTTTCCATTTCTTAAATCTATCGCTGGAAGTATCAACATATAAAAGCCCCCTTAAATTATCCAATTAAGCTGTTATCTTTACAAAATTTTTGAGCATTTCAATACCTACGTCACCACTTTTTTCTGGATGGAACTGAGCTCCATAAACATTATCTTTACTTACAACAGCTGGTATATTTATTTCTCCATAAGTGCTATAGGCATTTAAATTTTCTTTAAATTTTAATTCTCCATAAAATGAATGCACAAAGTATACATAGCTATTTTTAGGTACATCCTCTAAAATTTTACACTGTTTATCTATTACTAAATTATTCCACCCCATATGTGGTATCTTTATATCCCCATATAACTTTGTTATTTTTCCTGGTATCAGACCTAATCCTTCACACTCTTCTATTTCTTCTCCTATGTCAAATAAAAGCTGCATTCCAAGGCATATTCCCATAAAAGGCTTTCCTCTTCCTGCTTCCTTTTTTAGCACTTTATCTAAATTTCTCTTTTTCAAATTCTTCATAGCCTCGGGAAATGCACCTACCCCAGGAAGTATAATTGCTTCACTTTTTTCTATTTCACGCTGATCTGAAGTTATTTTACTATCTGTTCCTATATATTTAAGTGCTTTTTGAACACTCTTTAAATTTCCCATACCATAATCTACAATGGAAATCAATTTTACACACCCCTTTCTTCAATGCACAATGCACAATTATGGATAATTTTCGTAACATAGTGAAGAAAAATCTCCATCAACTTTCTACTCACTATTAATTATTAATTCCTAATTTTTAACTATTTATATAGTTCCTTTCGTAGACATTATTCCATTTATACTTCTATCTATACATACTGCCTCTTTAAGTGCATGACCAAATGCCTTAAATATTCCTTCTATCATATGGTGTGTATTTTTTCCGTAGATTACTTTTATATGAAGTGTCATTTCTGCATTAAAAGCAACTGCCCTAAAAAATTCTTCTACCAATTCCGTATCCATTTCTCCTACCTTTTCAGTTTTAAAATCAGCATCAAATACTAAATAAGGTCTGCCACTCAAATCTATAGATACCATCGAAAGACTCTCATCCATTGGTATAAAAAATGTTCCATATCTTTTTATATTTTTTTTATCTCCCAAGGAATCTTTTATACATTTCCCCATGACAATTCCTATATCCTCCATGGTATGATGAAAGTCCACATCAAGATCACCTTTTGCAGCTATATCAAGATCTGTCATCCCATGTTTTGCTATCATGCACAACATATGATTAAAAAAGCCTATTCCCGTATCTATATTGTACTTTCCACTACCATCTAAATTTATTTTTACCTTCACATCAGTTTCATAGGTCTTTCTAGAAAGTTCTCCTATCCTCAAACAAAACACCTTCTTTTAATGAAATATTTACTATTTAGTTCTAACTTTTATTGAATTTGCATGAGCTGTAAGCCCTTCTGTTTCTGCTAACTTTATAATTTTGTCTCCTATTTTTGAAAGAGCCTTCCTGGAATAACGAGTAAAACTTGATTTTTTTATAAAATCATCTACAGAAAGTGGAGAAAAAAACCTAGCTGTTCCGCTTGTCGGAAGTATATGATTTGGTCCTGCCATATAATCCCCAAGAGGTTCCGGTGCAAAATCACCCATAAATATGGAACCTGCATTTTTTATATCTCCAAGTATAGAAAAAGGATCCTCAACACATAATTCCAGATGTTCTGGAGCTATTTCGTTTGCCACATCTATGCCTTCTTCTATGCTGTCTACTATAATTATGGCTCCGCGATCTTTCAGAGATTTTAGTATTATATCCTTTCTTTCCAAAGATTGTACTTGTCTTTCAAGTTCCAGTTTCACTTCTACTACCAATTCTTTCGAAGTTGTAACAAGTACTGCAGATGCAAGTACATCATGTTCTGCTTGTGACATCAAGTCTGCTGCCACATATTTTGCTTTTGCCCTCTCATCTGCAATTATAAGTATTTCACTTGGCCCTGCTATCATATCTATATCTACCTGGCCATATACGCTCTTTTTTGCCATAGCTACAAATATATTCCCAGGTCCCACTATTTTATCCACTTTAGAAATACTTTCTGTTCCAAAAGCCAGCGCTCCTACAGCTTGTGCTCCTCCCGCCTTATATATTTCATCTACTCCAGCTATATCAGCAGCTACTAAAATATTAGGATTTATACTTCCATCTTCTGAAGGTGGAGTTACCATTTGCAAATTTTTAACCCCTGCTACTTTTGCAGGAATTGCATTCATTAAAACTGAGGATGGATATGCAGCTGTTCCCCCTGGTACATATATTCCTACATTCTCCAGTGCTCTAATTTGCTGTCCAAGTACTACTCCTTCTTCTTTTGTAATTATCCAGGAGGTTTTCTTCTGCTTTTCATGGAAAAATTTTATGTTTTCCGCTGCAGTTTTTAATGCATCTATAAACTCATCTTCTACAAACTCATAAGCCTTTTTTATTTCTTCTTGTGTCACTTTTATATTGCTTTTAGTAACTTCTTTACTATCAAATAAATTTGTATATTTTAGAAGAGCCTCATCTCCATTTTTCTTTATATCTTCAAGTATTTTAGAAACTTTTAAAGTTACATCTTCCTGTATACTCTCTTCTATATTTCTAAAATTTTTTAAATATTTGCTTCCTTCTTCCGTATCTAAATATACTGTCTTTACAATTTTATCTTCCATGAATTTTCCTCCTAATTTGTCAATATGTCTCCTACCCTTATCTGCATTTGAATTCTATTTATTATGTGCTCTATTTCATTTTTCTTCATCTTCATACTAGCTACATTTACTACCATTCTGGCACTTATGTCACATATATTTTCATAAACTACAAGTCCGTTTTCTTTTAAAGTAGTTCCAGTTTCTACTATATCAACTATGGCATCTGCTAGTCCCAGTATAGGAGCCAATTCCACAGAACCTTCTATTTTTATGATCTCCACATCCTGTCCCAATTTTCTAAAATAATTTCTAGCTACGTTGGGATATTTTGTAGCAATCTTTTTTCTATTATACCCGGAATAAAAATTAGAATTTTTAGGTCCTGCTACAGAAAATTTACACTTTCCAAAACCCAAATCCAGTACCTCATAAAAATCTTTATTTTGTTCCAGTAAAGTATCTTTTCCAACTATGCCAACATCAACTACTCCATGTTCTACATAAGTAAGTACATCAGGAGCCTTCACAAGCACAAAATCTATATTGTCTTCTTCATTGTGAAATATAAGCTTTCTTCCTTTATTTATAACTTCACTACAATCTATACCTGACTTTTGAAATATATTTACAGCTTCTTTTTCAATTCTGCCCTTAGTTAAAGCTATTTTTACCCTCTTCATATTTGACATATCAATTCTACGCTCCTATATTTTTGTGAATTCCATATTTTTTTTCTCTGCATATTTTCTTGCTTCACTTTCATCTCTAAAAGGACTTAACTCTGTAACTATACCCTGATTTCTTAAGCTTTCAGCCTTTTCATAAGCTTTTCCAAAACTTTCTCCCCCATAATATACAAGAACCTTAGTATTTTTTTCACAACACAACTGTCCATTTTCTTCAAGTGAAGTGATTATTCCATCTACATCCATGGCAAATCCTGTAGCAGGCTGACTATCTCCAAATTGAGCTATCAAATTGTCATATCTTCCTCCACTTAATATATTTCCTCCAAATCCATGAGTATAACCTCTAAATATTATGCCAGTATAATAATCTATGTTGTGTACCATTCCTAAATCAAGAGCTAGATATTTTTCAAAACCAATACTTTTTACAATCTCATACACCTTTTTTATACTTTCTAAAGCCTTCAATGCTCTCTTGTTATCTTCCATAAGATGAGAGGCTCTTTCAATTACCTCCATCCCTCCAAATAACTTAGGAAGTTCTTCCAAAGACTTTAAAGAGCTTTCTTCAAATTTATCTTTGTTTTCAAGAAGTATGTTATTTAAAGCAGTAAAATTTTTATTATTTATACTCTTTCTAAGTTTCTCTCTTTCTTCATAATCCAAATTTACACCATCTACTAGTGCTTTAAATAATTCTGCATGTCCAAGTTCTATTTTAAAATTCTCAAGTCCACAGCTTAAAAGTGCCTTTATTCCTGTTACTATAACTTCAGCGTCTCCTCCGATACCTTCTATGCCTATTATTTCAATACCAGATTGAGTTATCTCACTATTTTTTCCATTTAAACTTTCGCTGACTCTATACACATTGGAAGTATAACAAAGTCTTAGAGGATGAACTACTTCCTTCAATTTTGTACCTGCGATTCTAGCAATAGGGGTAGTCATATCTGCCCTCAAAGCTAAAATTCTTCCCTGGTTATCAATCAATTTATATATTTTTTCCTGCGGTAAAGTTGCATTTTCCCCATTAAACACATCATAGAATTCTAATGTTGGTGACTTTACTTCCATAAATCCACTTTGTATATAGATTTTTTTTAATATATTTTCTATCTTCACTTTTTCCGCACATTCATTAAACAAAATATCCTTTGTTCCCTCAGGTATATATTTTTTCCAATTAGTCACAAGTATCACTTCCTTATTTTATTACAGTATCGCTTTAATTCGATGTAGTGATAAATTAAACGTTATTGATATAATAACAGTTAATTTATAAAATTTCAATATGTTTTGCAAAAAAAAATTGCTACTGAATTTAAATACAGTAGTAATTTCTTATATTTACCATATTCATTTAATCAATACAATCATCTTTTATTTCCCAAAAAACAAAGTGAAAGCATTCCGCTGCCGCAGTGAGTAGCCATACCCATACCCAACGTGTTTATGATAAATTTATTATTTGGAAATTCTCTCTCTATTATATTTTTTAAAAGCTTGGCGTCTTCTATACAATTTCCATGAGATATACCTATAACCTGATTTTTATCATCTAAGGCTCTTTCTCTAAATCTTTCTACCAGGTATTTTATAGCTTTTTTTCTTCCCCTAACATTGGTTACATTTTTAAGTTCTCCTTGATTTTCAATATATATAATAGGCTTTACATCCAAAAGAGTACCTATGACAGCTTTAGATGAAGATATTCTGCCACCTCTCTTTAAATGCTTTAAATCCTCTACCACAAACCAATAATTCATCTTTAGCCTATTATTGTTTACCCAATTTACAATCTCATCTTTACTTAAACCTTGCTGTGCCATTTTACAAGCATAGTATACTAAAATTCCAAGTCCAATAGAAGAACCTTTACTATCTATCAATGTTATATCTGCATCTTCAAATTCGCTTAAAATTGCATCCTTTGCTAGTTTTGAGCTGTTAAAAGTTCCACTTATTCCAGATGACATTCCTATGTATATGATAGGTCTTTTCTGTTTCAGCAATTCTCTAAATTTTTCAGTAAACCTGTATTCATTTATCTGTGATGTATATGGCATTTCTCCATTTTCAAGGCCCTTATAAAATTCCTCATAGCTTAAGGATTTACCAAAATCATCCTCATAATCTTTGCTTTTAAAGTGACACATCAACCCCAAAAATGGTATATTATTTTTTTCCATAAAACTTCCTGGCAAATCACAGGATGCATCCGTCATGATTATAGGTACTGTCACCAACATCTCCCCCAATATAATATGTTATTTACATTATAGTCCTTTTACATATGTTTCCATATAATATTATATCAAAAATACAGTATATTGACCACACTAACATATGTGAATTTGCCAGTTATAGAATTTCTTTAAAGTTAAAGGCTATATTTTAATATAGTGTTTAAGTATAATCTAAAAATTAATAGAAACTACTTTCTATATTCCTTCAGCTTTTTCAATCTCATCAAATAGCTCTTTTACTAATTCTTTACCGATTTCATTTTTGTATTTATCAACAACAGGTTTGACAGCATCCTTAATTTTAACCATTTCATCCCGACTTATAGAATCAACTTTCATTCCTCTGGATTTTAACTCCGATAAACATCTGTCAACTCTCTTTCTATTAGCCTCTGTAGTATAAAGTGCTCCTTCTTTAGCACATTCTATAATGATTTTTTTGTCGTTTTCCGGAACCGTATCCCACAATTTTTTTGAATACATAAGTACGAATGGTGAATATACATGATGGGTCAATGTCAAGTATTTTTGAACCTCGTCAAATCTATCACCGTAAATTGCCGTAACAGGATTCTCTTGTCCATCTATTTCCTTTTTACGCATTGCATTATATAATTTTGCATAAGGAAGTGGTACAGGTTCTGCACCTAAATACTTCCATGTATCAATATGCAAATCATTTTCCATTGTCCTGATTCTTAAACCTTTAATATCTTCTAACTTTGTTATGGGACGTACAGAATTGGTAGTATCCCTGAAACCATTTTCAGCAAATGCAAGTCCATAAAATCCATACTCCTCAAGCATATCTAATAACTTTCTTGCAAAAGTACCATTAAGTACTTTGTCTGCTATATGCTCATTTTTGAATATAAAAGGAAAATCAAATATCATAAATCTCTTGTCAAAGCAAGCCAATGTTGAAAACGACGGATATGTCATTTCAAGAGTACCTTTACCTAACATCTCTATCATATCCATACCTGTTCCAAGTTGTGCACTATGGTAAATCTTAAGTTTATATCGGCCATTGGTATGTTTTTCCAGTTCATGTCCAAATCTCTCCATACCGGCATAACATATAGAATTGTTCGTCATTTCAAAGCCGACTCTGAGAGTTCTCACATTTGAAAACTTAAATTTGAAAAGTGCCTGCTCCAAATTGCCGGCCATATTTGAAAGTTTCTTTGCATTTCCAGCTATTGAAGCGACTGATTTAGAAATTTGTTCACTATTTTCAGATACAGTTTGCGTGGAAGCTGAAGATTCTTCCGCAATAGCAGCTACATTATGCACTGTAGACATCAAATCATTGGTAGCTTTTGATTGATTATTCGCATGAGTAACCACTTGCTGTAGTTTTTCCCTTGATTTTTCAATGCTGCTTATAATACTTTCAAAATTACACTTTGCTTTATTTATAGTATCTACACCCGAGACAGTACTTTTACTCATAATTTCAAATGCCTTAACTACTTGTGACGTATCTAAAAGCATGCCTTCTATTATTTTATTTATTCTTTTTGCTGCCTGCTGTGACTGATTGGATAATTGGCGAACTTCCTCAGCTACAACTGCAAATCCCTTGCCGTGTTCTCCCGCTCTTGCTGCCTCAATCGCAGCATTTAACGCCAACAAATTAGTTTGATCTGAAATGCTATTTATTAGATCAACAATTCCACTTACCTCAGTTGATTTACCTTTTAATTCATTACCAAGTTTTGTATTATTGTCGGTAACACTGGATATATCATTTATTACTGATACTGATTTTTCAATTAACATTTGTCCTTCTTTTGCCGATTGAAGAACATTTCGCGTACTTTCAAGTACTTTTTTCGACTCTTCTGCAGTATTCTCGGCCAGTTCAAAAACTTGACTATTCTTATTTGCAGCTTCAACTGCCATCCCACCAGTTTCTTGAGACCCTGCAGCAATTTCAGATATTGTGGCTGAAATTACTTTTATGCCGCGGTTTGTTTCATCAGATACTGATGCAAATTCCACACTTTTTTTAGACATTTCTTCTGCCTCATCGTTGATCAAACTCAACAGGTTACGTAAATTTTCAAGCATAATATTAATTGAATTTCCTATCATACCCAGCTCATCATTTGACCTGGACTCAATCGCAACCGTCAAATCTCCTCCTTTTATATTTGAAACTTGTTTACAGACATTCTTTAGAGATTTAGCAATACGATGTAATTTAATGAAACTGATAAAGTACAGAACCAAAACAAAAAATGCAATAATTATATTACACAAATTAAAATCAAAGATAATCATGCGAATCAACAATACAATTAGTAATATAACTGATATTGCTGAAAAAATTTTTAAGTAATTTTTTTGCATAAGACATCAACACCCCGAATCATTTATATATAATTATTAACTATTATTGTAAATTATATTTATTAAAAGTCGATTTATGTCTTAACATGTACTGTCAGCAACACCCCTAACATATTTACAAAATAAATATGTTAGGGGTGATAAATACCTATAATTTATTATAGGAAATTATTATTCTATTTACCTTCCTTTGCTTCTTTCACTGCCTGTACAAATTTCTTTGCAGTTTCAGTTACCAATTCATAGTCACCTGTTTTAGCGCCTTTTGTCAAATCTCCACCCGTTCCTACAGCTATAGCTCCTGATTTTATCCATTCCTTTACATTACCTAAATTCACTCCACCTGTAGGCATGAAATTACCCTGTGGAATAGGTCCTTTAAAAGCTTTAATTATTTGAGGTCCGAAAACACTTCCCGGAAAGATCTTTATTATTTCCGCTCCTGCTTCCAAACCTTCAACTGCCTCTTTTACAGTCATGGCACCAGGCATTACTAAAATACGATATCTATTGCATAACTTAATAACATCTGCATTAAAGCTTGGACTAACTATATATTTTGCTCCTGCAAGTATACAAGCCCTTGCAGTTTCTGCATCAAGTACGGTTCCAGCACCTATCACTACATCTTCATTTTTATAATGCTCAGCAAGTTCTTTTATTATGTCTATTGCACCCGGCACAGTCATTGTAATTTCAAGCATCTTGATGCCACCTTTTTTTACAGCATCAACTATTTTGAGTCCCTGTTCTTTCGAATCTGCTCTTATTACTGCTACAACTCCTTGCTGCGCCAGTTTCATTATTGTCCTAACCCTATTCATTGTCTAATTCCCCTTTATAATCTTTATTTTATATTTTCAATAATATTGTTTGCTGCCATAATTCCCATATTGTCAACTGCCTCAAAGGTTGATGCTGCACAATGTGAACCTACAACTATATTGTTCAAATCAAGTAGTTCTTTATTTTTAGGTGGCTCCTGTTCAAAAACATCTATACCTGCACCCCAAATTCTATTATTTTTCAATGCATCATATAGTGCATTTTCATCTATTAATCCACCTCTCGCAGTATTTACTATCACCGCATTTTCTTTCATCATGTTTAACTCTTTTTCTCCAATTATATATTTGGTTTCTTTAGTAAGTGGAAGATGAATACTAATAAAATCAGCTTCCTTTAATATTTTTTCAATAGTTACGTACTGTACATTATTTCTAGAAGCAAAATTCATATCTTTGTACACGTCATAAGCTAAAACTTTCATGTCAAAACCCTTAGCTCTCTTTGCGACTCCTTTACCTATATTTCCAAGTCCAATTAATCCAAGTGTTTTTCCATACATGCCAATACTTGTAACTTTACTCCAATCAAGTTTTCTGCAGCCTCTGTCTATCGTTACAATTTTTCTTGCAACTGAAATCATAAGTGCAAATGCATAATCAGCAACTGCATCTGAATTTGCTCCTTTTGTTATAGTTATAGTTATATTGTTGTTTTTTGCATAATTAAGATCAATATTATCAGTTCCAACACCATATTTTGATATTACTTTCAATTTTTTTGCATGTTTTAAAACTTCAGCATTTAATGGATCTACTCCTATAATAATCCCATCTACATCCGCAACTTCTTTAATCATTTCATCTTGAGTCAAAATTCTCCCATATGGATTTACAACAAGTTCAAATCCTCTTTGCTTAAGTAATTCAAAAGGCTTCTTACTATGCTTACCAAATGACCTTGGCGTAATTAATATCTTTCCCATATTTACTACCTCTTTTCCAATACTTACACAATTAAAATAATTGTTTTCCCAAAATAGCTGTATAGTAATTTAAAAATCTTTTATACATATCCTTGTAGACTTCAACATTTTTACTATTTGGTTTTATCACTTTAACAGGTTTCATCTTAGGTATGGGATCCTTCAAACTTTTTATGTCTCCCACAGCCACCATTCCGGTATACGCTGCTCCAAAAACAGAAGCTTCTGTTATTCCTGCAACTGCTATTTCTTTATTAAAAATATCTGCCTGAATTTGCAACCATATATCTGAATTTGCATATCCGCCATTTGCAATTATCTGCTGGACATTACCATCAATTTTTTCTATCATCCTGTATATTGAATACATATTATAAATAACGCCTTCCATAGATGCTCTTATAATATGTCTTTTATCATGCATAAACCTTAATCCAACTAATGACCCAGTTGCATCTGCATTCCAACCAGGTGCTCTCTCTCCTGTTATAAATGGTAAAAAGGTCAATCCATTGCTCCCAGGATCTATCTGTGAAGCATAGTAATCAAAAAGGTGATAAATATTATCATATTTAGCTTCAGAAGCTTCTTTTTCAAACTGCTGTCTAAATTGGTTTCTAAAATACTTGAGAACTATTCCTCCATTATTTATTGCTCCACCGGCTACCCATGTATCTTTAGTAAAACAGTAACACCACGTCCTCTGTTCTTCATCAAAAAGTGGTTTATTTACAGCAATCCTCAAAGCTCCACTGGTGCCAATTGTACATGACATTGATGTATCATCAAAGCCCCCGCATCCTATATTTGCCATTATTCCATCGCCTGATCCTATTACTAACGGCGTATCAATTTTTATTCCCATTTGCCGTGCATATTCACTTTTAATGCCTGGCACTACATAGGTGCATTCCTTGACTTCACCAAATCTATCTGAATCTATTTGCAATATATTTTTTAAAATATATTCATCCCACTGAAAATTATTTATATTCAGACAACCCATTGCTGAAGCATCCGTAACATCAATTACAAATTTACCACTCAGTTTAAAAATAATATATTCTTTGATAGTGACAAATTTATAAGTATTTTTAAAAACTTGCGGCATTTTATTTTTAACCCATAGTATATTGCTCAGAGGATACATTGGATGTTGTACCCTGCAGCCAGTTTTTCTGTACAATTTATTGCAATCATAATTTTTTTCTATAAATCTTGCTTCATCTATAGACCTTGTATCACCCCATGTAATAACGTTTGTAAGATTATTTCCATTTCTATCTACTGCAAGAAAGCTGTGCATCTGAGAACTCATACCAATAGATCTTATATCATTAAATGATAAATTGCATTTATCAATAGAATTCTTAACTACTTCTATAAGTGATTTAAATACAACATCAGGATCGAGTTCTAACATTCCTCGTTCAGTACAAATAGTCGGATATTCTTTATAATCAAAACCTATTTGATTACCTTTTATATCAAATACATTTGATCTTATCCCACTAGTTCCAATATCGATTCCCAAATAAACCCTTTCACTCAAGTTACTACACCTTCTTAATTTTATAAAATTCTATATCTTACTGAATTAAATATGATATTTTAAACCGATTCTAATTGATATAACCTATCTTTAAATTAAATAAGAATCATTGGAATAAACATAAGAATTATCTATTTCTAGAATTCTACGGATTGTCCTATTTTATCCGACAACCATATTTAATAGTAAAACACCTATCAAACCACAAACCGAAAGGATTGTTTCCGCTACTGACCACGTTTTCAAAGTCTCAGGAACCGTTAACCCAAAGTATTCCTTAACCATCCAGAATCCAGCATCATTCAAGTGTGAGCAAAACAAGCTTCCTGCTCCAGTTGCAAGAACCATAAGTTCAGGGCTTGCATGTGTTGCTGTTATAATCGGTAATACCATTCCTGCTGCAGTCATTCCAGCAACCGTAGCTGATCCTACTGCAAGCCTTATTACAACAGCTATGAGCCATGCCATAAGTATTGGTGAAATAGTACTTCCACTCATTAAAACCTTTATATAACCAGCTACACCACTATCTATTAGTATCTGTTTAAATGCTCCACCACCTGCTATTACAAACATTATTACAGCTATAGTCTTTACTGATTCCTCGGAAGTTTTCATAATATCAGTTATCTTCCTGCCCCTAGCTAAACCAAAAGTATATATTGCAATTAATACTGACAATAAAAGTGCAATTGTTGGTTCTCCAATAAAACCAGTAAATTTAGCAAAAACAGTATCTTTAAGTGAAGTAAGCTTTACAATAGCATTCAATGCCATGAAAATTACTGGAGTTAAAGCTGTAAATACACTTATTCCAAAACCAGGCATGTCCTCTTCTTTAAATATCTTTGCAGTAAACAAACCTTTTGGCAAATCGCTTACTTTTTTATCACATTTTATAAACTTCGTAAAAAGAGGACCGGCAATTATTACTGTTGGTATTGCCACAATAATACCATATATAAGAGTCTTACCCAGATCTGCCTTGTAAACACTAGCTATAGCTGTTGGTCCAGGATGCGGCGGTAAAAATCCATGAGTAACAGAAAGTGCTATTGCCATAGGAATTCCTACATAAAGAACAGGAAGATCAGCTTCTAATGCTACAGTAAATACCAATGGTATCAGCAAAACGAAACCAACTTCATAAAACATTGCAAGACCAACTATAAAACCAGTTAATACAACAGCAGCTTGTATTCTTTTCTTGCCAAACTTATTTATAAGTGTCATTGCTATTCTTTGTGCTCCACCACAATCAGTCATGAGTTTTCCAAGTATAGCACCAAATCCCAGTAATAATGCAAGACTACCTAATGTAGATCCAACTCCCTTCTCAATTGAAGTAGCTACCGTTGGTAAAGGCATTCCTTCCATTATACCAACAGCAATTGAAACAACTATCAATGAAATGATTGCATTTACTTTAAATTTCATCATAAGAATTAGCAATAATAATATTCCTAAGGCAACTATTAATAAAGGCATAATTCAACTCCCCTTTTGCATAATATTTTTCTTTTAAACCGTTTACACAATTTTTAAATATATAATGCTTGTCTATACAATGTTGTCTTTGATCCTTAATTCAATAACTTGATTTAAAACATAGATCATCCTCCTTAAAAAAATTTTTTTCATAATCACTTTAAATATACGTTTACATATAAAATACATGAAGAATATTTCTTTTATAAACAGTATATCATTCATATATTTT
>NZ_LROR01000103.1:0-1536 GCF_001675205.1 Clostridium coskatii
TGAACCGACCCCCAAAAGTTAGACCTAAAATCTAACGATTGGAGGTTGGTTTTTTATTGGCAAAATATAGTTTTGAATTTAAAAAGAAAGTAATTGAAGCTTATCAGCGTGGTGAAGGTGGTTATTCTTATCTTGCGGAAAAGTATGGTGTTAAGAATAGACGACAGGTTTTAAATTGGGTTCACTATTATGAGAAATTTGGGGATAAGGGGTTAATGTGTTCAAGAAAAAATAATAGCTATACTTTTAAATACAAGCTTCATGTGGTAGAGTTATATCTATCAAGTGAAGTCTCGTATCAGGAGTTAGCACTTTGTGAAGGCATTAATAATAATTCTCTGATTGCAAAGTGGGTAAATGACTTTCGTATAGCTGGTCCTGATGCATTGAGGCCAAAGAAGAAGGGAAGAAAGAAATCATTGGACTCATCTAATAAAAAGAAAGATATAACATTAAGTGAGGCGGCTGCGGTTGATACCAGTGCAGAACGTGTTAAGCAGCTTGAAGATGAACTGCTCAAACTTAGGATAGAAAATGCCTATTTAAAAGAACTGAGGAGACTGCGTTTAGAGGAGGAAGCTCTTCTGAAAAAACAGCGAGAATCGTCCACAGCCTCCGAGGAGAGTTCAAGTTAAAAGACATTCTCGCAGTTGTTGGCTTTCCTAAGGCCACATATATGTATTGGCAGAAAAGATTTGATAGAGAAAATCCTAACAAAGAACTTGAGAATAAGATTCTCAAAATCCGTTCTGACAACAAAGATTGGGGATATAGACGAATTTATGGTGAACTAAGAAAACAGAAATACCTTGTGAACAAAAAGAAAGTCCAGCGAATTATGCAGAAATATGACCTGCAGGTGACATCATTCAGGAGAAAGAGCCGTAAATACAGTTCTTATAAGGGTAAGGTTGGAAGGGTTTCACCTAATAGAATTCACAGGCGATTTAACACAAAAATACCTCATCAGAAAATCACGACGGATACAACAGAATTCAAATATTATGAAATAGATGCAAAAGGACGTATGATAATCAAGAAACTTTACCTGGATCCATTTATGGATATGTGCAATAGAGAAATACTAAGTTATGGTATATCTCAGCATCCCTCAGCTGCAAATATCATGGGCGCATTAAACCAGGCAATTGAAATAACCTCTGATTGTCCATACAGAAGAACATTTCACTCAGATCAAGGCTGGGCTTATCAGATGAAAGCTTATACACACGCTCTCAAGGAGAATCGAATCTTTCAAAGCATGTCCAGAAAAGGAAACTGTTATGATAATTCGGTTATGGAAAATTTCTTTGGAATCATGAAGCAGGAAATGTACTATGGATTAGTCTATTACAGCTATGATAAACTAAAAGAGGCGATAGAGAAATATATAAAGTACTATAATGAACGTAGAATCAAAGAGAAACTAGGATGGATGAGTCCTGTTGAATACAGACTCAGCCTCTTGGCTGCATAAATTAGCGAGGCAGCCGAAACTGTCTCGCTAATAAAGTCTAACTTTTAGGGGTCACCTCA